>JAQUMH010000009.1:37763-103577 GCA_028718185.1 Elusimicrobiota bacterium | reverse complement strand
TAGGTAATAGCGGTAAGGTAGTATGGGATGGTAAGAATGATGGTGGTAAGGGAGTAGCGAGTGGAGTATATATTATATTTATAGAAAACAGCACAGGAGTAAAGAAAATAAAGATTGGTGTGGAAAAATAAAACAGAGGCGTCCGATGTCCGATGTCCAATGTCCGTAGTCAAATGTAGCCGCAGAGTCCCGCACAATAAACATGCGGGACCTACGGTTCCACTCTGCTTCAGTAAGTGCAGTCCAAAGTCAAGAAGATTGAAGATTGAGATTTACTGAAACTTGTTGTTGATTACCCCGATTCTTATATAATGAATTTTGCTATCGGGATTATTTATTATTATTTTGGGTTTCCGGTAGGGAACTCCAAAATAATTAAGTCGGTGCAGTAGCTCCGACCTCCGTGAATAAAAAAAAAGGATCTCATCGAAAAATGAAAACAGGTACTGAATTTGCTGAAAATATGGTTTTGGAACAGTCTTATGAAAATATAGAAAAACACAGAAAAAAGCAGATAGAAATTAAACTTGTTAATTCTAAGAATGTACCTCTAAGCAATTTGCCTGTTAGGGTAGCACTCAAGAGACATAAGTTTTTGTTCGGGTGTATATATTTTGGATTTGATAACTTATCAGAACGGGAAATACGGTTATATAATAAGTATTTCTTTGAACTATTTAATTTTGCAGTGTTGCCTTTTTACTGGCGAATGTTCGAGCCTGTTGACGGAAAACCAAATTACAAGAAAATTAATATGCTTATCAACTGGTGCAAAAAGTATGATATCACATTTAAGGGACATCCTCTGGTATGGTTTTCCAACTGGCGAACGCGTCCCGGTATGCCTGGCTGGCTTCCTGTTAAAAATGAAACTTTATTTTGGCCGAGAACAAAACGTAGGGTTGAAGAGTGCGTTTCTTATTATAAAAACAAAATTGATATTTGGGATATTGTTAATGAACCGATTGCCGGACCACCAAAATGTTTCAAAAATATATCATTAGAGGATTATGTAATCCAGCCGATAAAATGGGCGCGGGCTAAAAATCCGGACGCAAAACTTATTGTTAACGATTTTCATGTTTTTAGCGGTTTATATACTACAAAATTTTTTAATTTTCTTTCAAATATAGAAAAAAGAGTACAATTTGACGGAATAGGTATTCAAGCACACGAGCCCAGAACAGAAAGGTTTTTGTTAGATAGGGTAGTGAAAATTCTGGATAAATATTCCCGACTTGGTAAAGAAATCCATATAACCGAATTTGCACCGGTATCCCGCGGCAGAATCACTGGTTCATGGAAAAAAGGCAACTGGACAGAAGAAAAACAATCAGATTGGGTGGAAAAATTTTACCGGGTTGTATTTGCTCATCCAAGCGTAGCTTCTATTAATACATGGGGTTTTGCAGAAAAGGATCACTGGTTAAAAGGTGGCGGGTTATTAAGAAAGGATTTCAAACCGAAACTTGCTTACGATAAACTCAAGCAACTTATTACCGAAGAATGGAATACCAAAGTAACAGGCAGAACTGATAAAGAAGGTAAATTTTCATTTTCTGGATTTTTAGGTAAATATGAGGTTGATATATTAATTTCCAAAGGTATATGGGAAAAATATCATTACGAATTCGATACTGAAAAGTCAACACATTGTTGTGTAAATATAAAATGAACAACTTTTTTGATGCAAGATAGTTAATTTCAATCTTTACTAAATATAATCCATTTTCATATCAAATTATTTGACAAAAGAACTGCAGTTTTTGACATTGACTTATTTTACTCCATGCGTTATACTTTGATTAAGAGGGAACAAAAAGAGAAAAAAGTATACTATGCTGTTTGCCCCGCATACTGCGGGGTTGCATTCTCGGTCGGTGCAGTAGCTCCGACCTGCGAGTGCTAATCCGAAAAGGCTGCTCAAGGGAAACCTTGATGAGTTCGCAAAACCAAGGGCTAAGATAGTAACGCCAACAGGTTGCCGATAAGCGACAAAACAATTAAAGTAGATCTTGTAATAAGTGGAAATAAAGTAGAAATTAATAGAAATTACAAAGATCTAACTATCAAGCCAGCAAGGTTACCGAAAACAAAAAAGTTGATTAGAGAATTAGCGAATTAGTTAATTAGGTTTTAAAAACTTAATTAAGTAATTATCTAGTTTTTTAAGAAACTTTTTTTTTGTTTTATTGAGTCCCCTACCGGAGACCAATAAAACAATCCCGATTACATATTCAATTATAAATAAGAATCGGGATAATCAACAACAAATTTCAATAAGTTTCAATAAATTTCAGAAAATGGAGGTAAATATGTTAAAAGTGATGAATGTCGTTATGTTAGCAACATTGTTTACTGGAATTATGTGTATCAGCAAAGTAGAAGCCGGTGTCGGCAGCTCAGCAATGCAGTTTTTAAAAGTAGGAGTAGGTGCCAAGCAGGAAGGAATGGGTGGCGCGCAGGTAGCAGTAGCCGAAGATGTCAATAGCGTGTATTGGAATCCGGCAGGGTTAGGGTCAGTTAGTGCGACCGAATTCTCCTTTATGCATTTATCATATTTTGAAGGAATAAGTTACGAGTATTTGGCGTTCGGACATCCTGTTAGTGAAAGTTCTACAATTGGTTTACAGGTAATGTACCTTAATTATGGCAGTATTGATAAGACGTTAGAAGATTCTGCAGGCGCATATGATGCAGTAGGTAGTGTGGGCAGTTACAGTCCAAAGGATATTGGTGGCGCGATAAGTTACGGCAAACAGGTAGATGATACAATAAATGTAGGTGGCAGTTTGAAGATAGCAAGCCAGAAGATAGACACAGACAATACATCCGGGTTTGGATTAGACTTAGGAGTAGAGTATGTTCCTGTTAAAGGTGGAATTCAATTAGGTTTAGCGGTACAGAATTTAGGCGGTAAAGTAGGAAGTGATAGTATGCCGGGTAATATAAAGGCAGGTTTAGGCAAGAAGTTCTCAGCATTTGAAGGTGAGAACAATTTAACGCTCGCAGTTGATGTCAATTATGGATTAGACACTGCAATTACGAAAGAGAATATCGGTATGGAGTTAATGCTCGCGGAGATGATAGGAATCCGAGCAGGCTACAAGCTCGGATATGATGAAGAGACATATACATTAGGTGGCGGGTTTAGGATAGCCGGTGAAAGTTCAACATTTAATTTAGATTATGCGTTTGTTCCGACAAAAGATTTAGGCGATACACACAGGATATCGTTAGGTATAAGGTTTGGAGGGAAAGAGTAAAAGGAAAAAGAATTATAGAGTTATAGAGTTATAGAGTTCATAGAGTTTGTAGAGTTAAAACCCTATAACACTATAACCCTATAACAGAATTTAATAGGAGGTAGTTGAATATGAGGAATTGGATTGTTTTCGGGATTGTGTTTGGAATGTGTTTAACTTGTGTGGGGCAGGTTGAGGCAAGAAAAAAATCTGTCAGTAAGAAAACTACTACAACTGCTAAGAAAAGTGAAACAACAACTAACAAAAGTGAAACTGCTCCTAAGCAAAATGTATCTGGGGAAGAAATAAAAATTGAGGCAGAAGATTTTAGCGGACAAGGCGGCGGTGAAGTAAAAATTGAAGAAAATAAAGTAGGAGCAAGTAAAAAAACAATTGGGAATTGGAATAATGCCGGGCAATGGGTTGAATGGAAATTTTCTATACCTAAAACCGGTTTATATACAATTACATTACAATATGCTACTCCGGAGGATGCTTGTCGCTCGCTAATTATTGATGGCGCATATCCAACAGCAGATTTAGAAAGGATTTTCTTTAAAGTTACCGGAGGATGGGGCTATCAAGCAACCGAATGGCAACCATGGATTGTCCTGAATCCGGATGGACAAACTCCTCTAAAGTTCAATATTAAAGCAGGAGAACATGTTTTAAAATTGCAGCAAGTATATTCTCCCGGACTGAATTTAGATTATATTGTTATAAAAAAGGTGGAATAGTATTGACAAAACAGCAAAAGTACGTTATATAGTAATTAAAGAAGCAGTCCGAAGTCCGAAGTCCGATGTCCAATGTCATGTAGCCGCAGAGCCTCGTACAGTGATTATGTGGGATAAACTCCACTCTGCTTCTGTAAAGAATTTAGAACGTAAGAATACAAGAACATTCATATGGAGGTATTAATTGTGAAAAAGATGAAAAATAAGCTAAGTAGTCCATGTTTTTTATTTGTTTGTATTTGTATAGGATTATTTATTTCATTAAGAACACCTGCATATGCTTGGGATAATGGGTTAGTTCGTACACCAAAAATGGGTTGTAATGCTTGGTGTGTTTTTACTACAAATATAAGTGGGGATAATCTTAAGTTGATGGCAGATGGTATGGTATCAAGTGGACTGCGGGATGCTGGATATATATGGCTCGAGGGTCTATGTGATGGTTGGCAGAGTACTGATACCCTTAATCCGGATGGAAGCCAGAAAGAAGATACAAACAAATTTCCAGCTGTTATTGTTAATGGTGTGAGTGTGAATGGTATAAAATATATAGTTGATTATACTCACTCTAAAGGACTAAAGATGGAAATATCTTCATCACCTGGACCTCAGAATTGCAGTCTAAAACTAGGTAGTTATGGCCATGAACAACAGGATGCAGACGAATTTGCAGCATGGGGTATTGATGGTGTGTATTATGACGAGTGTACTTTTCATCCTGGTAGCAAGGAAGAGGAAATAGCGGGATATGCACTAATGCGAGACTGTATACTTAGAACAGGACGTTCTATGATTTATGAAATAAGTAACTATGGTGCGAATTCAGTATGGGAATGGGGAGACCCGGTAGGTAATTCTTGGCGGACAGCAGGCGATGGAGCAGGTTATGATGGTTCAAATTATGACAAGATAGTGGATACTCTATATAAATATGCGGGTCCTGGACATTGGAATGCTCCTGAGGATAATGCGCCTGTTGGTGATGAGAGAGTGTCATTTAGTCTTAATTGCATGTTAGCCGTATCATTGGATATTATTATTGATTTTCGCAATATGACACAGGCAACACTAGATAGGATTACAATGTATAAAAACAAAGAAGCAATAGCAATAAATCAGGATAGACTTGGAATAGCAGGCAGAAGGGTAAAAATAGTGGGTAATGTAGACATTATAGCAAGGCCTTTAATAAATGGTTGTACAGCAGTATTAATATATAATAGAGGGACATCAGCACAAAATATAACAGTTAACTGGTCTGATATAGGATTGCCCTCAGGAACCGGTATGAAGGTATTTGATATATGGGCAAATAGTGATAAAGGAACATTTAGTGGAAGTTACACAACAATTGTAGAATCAACAAATGTTGTAATGCTAAAGTTATCTCCGCCTTCCTGGACGTTAGACACATCATCACCCGCAGTGATAAACAGTTTGGTAGTAAGTAGTAAAGGTCGTGATACAATGACTTTAAGTTGGAGTGCGCCTGGTAATAATGAAATGAGTGGCACAGCGTTTGAGTATAGTATACGGAGTGCAACTTTTCCAATAACAAATGCCAACTGGGGAACAGCAAGTATTTACGGTGGGTTCCACCCGAAAGCACCTTATAGTTCAGAGACCTTTACAGTACCCGGCAGGAAGCCGAACACGCTTTATTACTTTGCGATAAGAACAGCAGATGAGGTTGGTAACTGGTCTGATGTATCCAATAATGCGCAGGGTACGATTACTGAGAATTTTACAAATTTAGCATTAAATAAATCAGCGAAAGCATTAAATGTAGAAGGAACAGATATAGAGAGTAAAGCAGTCGATGGTGATTTAAATACTGGTTGGATAGCACAACGTATAGAGCCTACATGGATATATGTAGATTTAGGTGCAACATACAAGATAACAGAAGTTATATTAGAATGGGGAAGGGATCCATACAATTCATATAGTAAATCTTATGCAATACAAATATCGGATGATAAAATAAACTGGACACCAATATACACACAGACAAATGGAGTCAGAGGTGATTTTGCGAGTACTGAAGATATAGTATTAGGTGGTAACGATAGGGGTAGATATGTTCGGTTATATGTAACAACAATAATATCACCATCGGGAAAAACTATAGGAATGGATGGGTGGTATAATCTTTGTTTACGCGAGTTTAAAATATATGGCAATTCAAGTACACCTGACATTATATCACCTTCAGCTGTAAATACATTAACGACAGGTGTTGCAACGAGCAACAGTGTTTCGTTAAGTTGGACGTCAGTAGGTGATGATAATAACACAGGAACAGCGAGTGTATATGATATCCGATATTCAAATGTAAATATAAATGATAGTAATTGGGCAACAGCGACACAATGTAGTGGAGTACCTGCTCCGTTAGTAGCCGGAACTAATCAGAGTTATACAGTCCAGGGTTTAAGTTCTGGGATAACCTATTATTTTGCGATGAAGGTCCGAGATGAAGTGCCCACCAACTGGTCAGGACTATCCAATGTAGTAAGCAGAGCAACAAATACAGCCGACACCAAAGCGCCTTCGGCAATAGACACATTAGTTGCAGGTAGTGTAACGAGTAACAGTATAGCGTTAAGTTGGACGTCAGTAGGTGATGATGATAAAACTGGTACAGCTACGACATATGATATTCGCTATGCGACTTTTAATATAACCGGCAGCAACTGGGATTTGGCAGGTGTAACACAATGCAGTGGAGTACCTGCTCCGTTAGTAGCCGGAACTAATCAGGGTTATACCGTCCAGGGTTTAAGTTCAGGAATAACTTATTATTTTGCTATGAAGGTAGCGGATGAAGTTCCAAATTTGTCAGGGATATCCAATATAGTAACCGGTCAGACGACTGCACAAAGTAATATTGGAAGGGGTCGTCCTATAATACTAAACGGTCAGTTATGTGCCGATAATGGTGCGCCATTAAGAGGAGATACTCCAAGAGTAGGAAACTCAAGCTGGCCGTCAAATCCGGATGGTGCAGGGACAAACAGTAAAGCCGAATGGCAGCGAGCGAGAGACGAATTTCATTTTAATACAGGAAGGTTATTTGTTTACAGGGACCAGAGGACAACTTTCGGTCTTAGTGGCCTTGGTTGGACAACAACAGATTGGTGTATCACACAAATAGACAAAGCAGTACAGTATGCTGAAGAACTGGGAATGTATATAATTATTAATTATAGTCATCATCCTATCGGGTACGGGGTTTATGAAGATACATGGAAGTTTAACAATATCCAGGCAGCCAATCTTACCAAAGCCGACCATCTTGAGTTTTGGGATAAAGTTGCCAGGCGGTACAAAGACAAAACCCATGTTATATATGAATGGGACAATGAACCGATAGGATATAGAATAGACCATTGGACACAGAAGGATATAGATTACCAGGCATTTATGTATAAATACATACGTGATAGAGCACCCGATACACACATTATAATGTGGTCTTTCCCATCACCTGTAGTTTGCCAGACCTGTGACCCAAATTTATCTTTTGTCACAGTAGTCTCTTCAGGAACAACACCATCGCTTGCATTGACACCAATAGATTATTCAAATGCCAGTGTAGGATGGCATGCATACTGGATAGGTGATTGTGCATATGATGGAAATTGTATGGGGGGAGTTCGTGTAAGAGAATTAGTACAAACATATCCAAGTATTATGACAGAGCAGATGGGTTGGGACGCAGATTATACTAAGGACACAACGACTACTTTTAATCAGGTAAGGCAAAAGTTGGATACGTGGGGTGAACATAACTATATATTCCTAAGTCAATTATTCAGTGGAGGAGGAGTTCTTCCTCCTGTAATGGAAAATCCCGACCCTTATTATTCAAATCCAAACATAGTCTATCCTCCTTCATTTTCTCTTTTTAAAGGAAAATACTCATCAGGAACACCGGTTATAATTAAATGTGGTACTTCAGGAGCAACCGTAAGATATACTATTGATGGGAGTGTTCCTTCACCAACCGGCGGAGGAACCACTATTTCCGGAAGTTCGCCGTTGGCAGTTACAATAACCCAGAACTGCAAGTTGAGAGCAATAGCTACCAAGAGTGGAATGACTACCAGTATTGAAAATTCTGCTGACTATACAATAACAGGACCTGACGCGATATCACCCTCAGCGATAAACACATTAGCGACAGGTGTTGCAACCAGTAACAGTGTAGCATTAAGTTGGACCTCAGTAGGCGATGATAATAATATTGGTACGGCAAGTGTGTATGATATTCGCTATGCGACATTTGGAATAACAAGTAGCAACTGGGATTTGGCAGGTGTAACACAATGTAGTGGAGAGCCGACGCCGTTGGTAGCTGGTAATAATCAAAGTTATACGGTCAATGGTTTAAGTTCGGGGATAACATATTATTTTGCGATGAAGGTAGGTGATGAAGTATCAAACTGGTCAGGAATATCCAATGTAGTATATAAAGCAACAAATGCACCTGACACGACACCACCCACAGTGATAAACACATTGGCAACAGGCAGTGCAACCAGTAATAGTATAGCGTTAAATTGGACATCAGTAGGTGATGATAATAATATAGGCACAGCAAGCGTATATGATATTCGCTATGCGACATTTAGTATAACCGGTAGCAATTGGGACAGTGTAGGTGTAACACAGTGCAGTGGCGAACCTACTCCATTAGTAGCCGGAAATAACCAGAGTTATACAGTTCAGGGTTTAAATGCCGGGATAACATATTATTTTGCTATGAAGGTAGGCGATGAAGTACCTAACTGGTCAGGGATATCCAATGTAGTAAGTGGACAGACGACTACCCAAGGGAATATAGCTATAGGTAAAACAGCGACAGCATCGTCGGAAGAGGGCGCAGGATTAGAAGCGACTAAGGCAGTAGATGGGAATGTCTCGACTCGTTGGTCATCACAATTTAGCGACCCGCAATGGCTAAGAATAGATTTAGTAAATACATATAATATAACCCAGGTAGTGCTAAGGTGGCAAGACGCAGGCGCATATGGAAGAGACTACCAGCTCCAAGTATCCAGTAATGATATAAATTGGACAGCGATATATACAAAGGTAAATGGAACCGGTGGTGTAGAAACACTAAGTGGACTTAGCGGTAGTGGCAGATATATCCGTATGTATGGCACAGCGCGAGGAACGAATTGGGGATATTCACTAAATGAGTTTGAAGTATACGGGACAAGCGGGACAACGCCGGCAAAGAGCATAACAATAACCTACCCGAACGGTGGCGAGAATTTACTAGCCGGCAGCCAGCAGACAGTAACATGGACAAGTGTTGGTGGAGTAGGGAATGTAATGCTCCAGATATCTGTAGATGGCGGGACAAATTGGAGTATATTAGTAGCCAACACAGCGAATGATGGTAATGAAGTCGTAACATTACCGAGTAATGCAAGCAGTAGTTGTTTAATAAGGTTAGTAGAGATAGTTGGCGGGACTACTGATACTACAAATGGATATTTTTCAATAACAGTAACAGGACAGATGTCATTTGGAAACACACCGGCAGGTACCCCGTGGCAGATAGGAGCAAACACAACAACAATAGAGTTAGAGAACTATGATACAGGCGGACAGGGAGAGGCGTATAATGATACAACTCCCAGCAACATCCCCAATAAATACCGGACAAACGAGGCGGTAGATATAGAAAATTGTACAGATATCGGTGGTGGCTACGATGTAGAATATACAATTCCAAGCGAATGGTTAGAATACAGTATAAATGTGAGCGAGACTGCTGAATACAGGATAATCCTAAGAGGAGCAGCCGGGAGTGCCGGTGGTCCTGTACATCTTGAATTTGGTTCGCACAATTTAGTTCCATATAGGACAACAGCATCAGTAAATGTACCAAATACCGGTGGCTGGCAGACCTGGACAGATATAGAAGTTTCGTCTGATATGGTACTTACCGCAGGCAACCAAATAATGAAGCTGGTCATGGAATCAGGAGCAGCCGACCATTGCGGTAATTTAAATTACATTAAGATAATAAGACTGAGTTCTGATACGACACCGCCAGTAGTTAGTACTCCGGGGACAATAAGTATAACAGGGAATTCAATAGTGATAACCTGGACAACAAATGAGTTATCTAACAGTAGAGTAGAGTACGGCTTAACAACAAGTTATGGCAGTGTTACCGCTATAACCGATACCGGAGGAGTATATAACCACAGTGTTACACTAAGCGGGCTTGCTGAGAACACAACCTATCATTACCGGATGGTGTCCGTAGATATGAACGGTAATCCTACAACGACAGTTGATTATAGTTTTGCAACAATTCTTAATGATCCTAATCCGCCAGTAATAAGCAATGTGAAAGTCGGAGTAACACAAAATGGAGCAGTGATAACCTGGAATACCGATGAGAACTCAGATTCGCAATTAGCATATGGACAAACAACAACGATGGGCAGTACAACGACATTAGATACCACAATGACTAGGTTACATAGTGTTTCCATTAGCGGGTTACTAAAAGGAAAGACCTATTATTATAAGGTTTACAGCAAAGATGCATCTAACAATCTTGCAGAATCAGAACAATCCAGTTTTAAGACATACAACAACAACATAAAACATATAATATACACATATTACTACGATGACGGGACAACAACGACCAAGGTAGGTGCGTCAGCATCAGCGAGTTTGAAGTTTAAAGTGCAGGTATATAATATGGATGAGAACAGCATAGCGACTGACTATACCGGGACAATAACACTTACAACAAAGAACAGTAAGAGTAGTGTTTTGGATACAGTAGATTCAACATTACTTGAGACGGATGCAGGCGAGAAAGAAGTTTCAATCCCGTTTAGAAGTGATATAAACACAATAGAGCTAACAGGAGATACAACATCTACGATAGTAATAAATTTCAGTGATATGTATATTGGTAAGTTGGTAGGTTATCAGGGAGGAACAATACGAGGTGCAAACGGACTAAAGATACTGATACCGACAGGAGTCTTATCAGTTAATAAATATTTAGCATCAATAAAGACAAGTGCAGTGCCTGCTGTTCGAGACACAATGAAATATGCTAACACGGTAAATCCGATATGTTATGATTTTGGCGAGCTGACATTTAGCAATAGTGCTCCTGTATTAGAGAACCAGACATTCACAAGAGCAGTGAACATAACGATACCATATACATCAGCGGACATAGGGACATTAAACGAAGATGGACTTAGGATATATTACTGGAGTGGGACAGATTGGGAGTTAGTAACAGGAGTGCAGAAGGTAGACAAATTAAACAATACGGTAACAGCGACAGTAACACACTTTTCAACATACCGGATATTAGGCAGTTATGTTACAGTAGATTTAAATAATATAAAAGTCTATCCAAGCCCGTATAATCCTGCAACGGCAGTCAATGGTAAATTGAAGATAACAAACCTGCCTATAAACAGTATAGTGAAGTTGTATACTGTGACAGGCGATATAATAAGGGAGTTAAGAGAAATAGATTATGGTAATCTAGGCTGGCTCGAGTGGGATGGTAAGAATGACAATGGCGACAAGGTAGGCAAAGGAGTATATATATACAAGATAGAAGACGCTGCCGGTAACAAGAAGACAGGGAAGGTAGGACTGGTAAAGTGAAAGACAGAGATTAGGATACTAGGAGACTAAGAGATTAGGGAAATATATTGAAACTGATAGAAATAGATAGAAATAAAACAATAAATTTTCCATGAATTTCAACAAATTTCAGTAAGTTTCTATAAATTTCAATAAATTACGCGAAGCAAATTTCAAAGAACTTATTGAGGTGTTAATTATGAAGAAGATGAAAAATAAGTTAAGCAGTCAATGTTTTATGTTTATTTGTATTTGTATAGGACTTCTACTTTCATTCAGAACCTCAACATATGCTTTGGATAATGGGTTAGCACGTACACCACCGATGGTTTGGTGTAGTTGGGAATATGTTACAAATATAAACGAGGCAAAAATCTTAGAAGTAGCAAATGGAATGGTAGCAAACGGGATGCAAGCTGCCGGATATAAATATATAGACATAGATGATGGTTGGCAGACAGGCAGTCTTAATCCTGATGGCAGTATACAAGTAGACCTTGTAAAATTTCCACATGGAATGAAATATGTAGCTGATAAGGTTCATGAATTGGGATTTAAGTTTGGAATATATTCATCTCCCGGACCCACTACTTGTGCTGCGTGGGATGGAAAGGTACTTTATCAAGGTAGTTATGGACACGAACAACAGGATGCAGACGAATTTGCATCATGGGGAGTAGATTTTTTGAAATATGACGCATGTAGTTTCACTGGAGGTGCGAGTGAATCAATAGCGGCATATACACTTATGCGAGATTGTATACTAAGAACAGGACGTTCAATGATTTATGAAATATGTAACTATGGAAATAATTCAGTCTGGACATGGGGCGAACCTATAGGTAATTTATGGCGAACTGCAGGCGATGGCGGAGGTATCGCTGCTTACGACAACCTGATTACGCTATCTCCATATGCAGGACCCGGTCATTGGAATCATCCTGATTCGCTTGATGGTGGTAAAATGGCTTTTAGTCTTCAATGCATATTAGCTGCACCATTAGCTGTTGGATATAGTTGGTCAGCGGAAGCCAAAGCTATAGCTACAAACACAGAAGTAATAGCAGTACATCAGGATAGACTTGGTATTGCGGGTAAAAGGGTAAACACTGTAAATGTTGGAACTTTAGACGTTATAGCAAAGCCATTAATAAATGGTTGTACAGCAGTAGTATTATATAACCGAGGGACATCAGCATCAAACATAACTGTTAACTGGTCTGATTTAGGATTGCCATCAGGGACCGGTATGAAGGTCCGTGATTTGTGGACACATAGCGAATTAGGAACAATTAGTGGAAGTTACACAGCAAATGTACCTGCAAAAGATGTTGTGATGATAAAATTGTCCCCACTTACTTGGACATTAGACACAACAGCACCATCAGCGATAAATAATTTATCAGTAAGCAGTAAAGGTCGTGACACAATGACATTAAGCTGGAGTGCGCCCGGTAATAATGGGATGACAGGCACAGCGTTTGAGTATAGTATAAGGAGTGCAACTTTTTCAATAACAAATGCCAACTGGGGAATAGCGAGTATTTACGGTGGATTCCACCCGAAAGCACCTTATAATTCTGAGACCTTTACAGTACCCGGCAGGAAGCCGAATACACTTTATTATTTTGCAATAAGAACAGCAGATGAAGTAGGTAACTGGTCGGATGTATCCAATAATGCGCAAGGTACAATTACTGAGAATTATACAAATATAGCATTAAATAAAGCAGTAACAGCATCTACTGTTGAAGGAACAGATATAGCGAGTAAAGCCGTAGATGGTGATTTAAGTACAGGTTGGGTAGCACAACGTATTGAGCCGGAATGGATATATGTAGATTTAGGTGCTAAATATAAAATAACAGAAGTAATCTTAGAGTGGGGAAGATATCCATACAATTCTTACGGTAAATCTTATGCAATACAAATATCAGATGACCATATAAACTGGACACCAATATACACGCAGACAAACGGTACCAGAGGTGATTATGCGGGTACTGAAGATATAGTATTAGGTGGTAGTGATAGGGGTCAATATGTCCGGTTGAATGTGACAACGAGAATAACACCGTCCGGAACCCTTGATAGTTACAATCTTGGATTACGCGAGTTTAAAATATATGGTAATTTAAATACACCCGACACTACAGCACCATCAGCAATAAATACATTAGCGACAGGTAGTGCGACCAGTAACAGTGTAGTGTTAAATTGGACATCAGTAGGTGATGATGGTAACACAGGAACAGCAAGTGCGTATGATATCCGGTATTCGAATGTAAGTATAACTGAGAGTAATTGGGCGACAGCGACACAATGCAGCGGAGAACCAGCGCCATTAGTAGCCGGAACTAATCAGAGTTGGACAGTTAATGGTTTAAGTTCAGGAATAACCTATTATTTTGCAATGAAGGTAGCGGATGAAGTGCCCAACTTGTCAGGAATATCCAATGTAGTAAGCAAAGCAACAAATGCAGCTGACACAACAGCACCTTCGCCAATAAACACATTAACGGCAGGTAGTGCAACCAGTAATAGTGTAGCATTAAGTTGGACGTCAGTAGGCGATGATGGAAATACTGGTACAGCAAGCGTATATGATATCCGTTATGCAAATGTAAGTATAAATGATAGTAATTGGGCAACAGCAACGCAATGCAGTGGAGTACCTGCTCCATCAGTAGCCGGAAGTATTCAGAATTATACAGTCCAGGGTTTAAGTTCAGGGATAACATATTATTTTGCTATGAAGGTAGCAGATGAAGTTCCAAATTTGTCAGGACTATCCAATGTAGTAAGTAAAGCAACAACTGCTCAGGGTATTATACCAAGGGGACGTCCCATAATAGTAAATGGTCGGCTATGTGCTGATAATGGTGCACCGTTAAGAGGAGATACTCCAAGGGTGCCGGTAGGTACAGGAACAAACACTAAAGCCGAATGGCAAAATTCGAGAGATACATACAATTTTAATACAAATAGATTATTAGTTTATAGGGATAAGAGAGTAGAAGGTAAGGCTATGGGAACATGGCTTGGTCCTGTAGGTGCTGATTGGACAACAGTAGGCTTCTCTACCGCCCAAATTCGGAAAGCAGTAGATTATGCCGCAGAACTGGGTATGTATATCATTATTGATTACCACCCTGTGGGCTATGATGGATTGACAGGGATATTGTTGTATGAAGACTCTTTTACTTTGGATACTTACGATAAAGCAACAGGACTAGTGAATGGAAAGATAACTGTTCAAAATGTTTGGAAAAATGACCATATTGCTTTTTGGGATGCAGTTGCCAGGGAATTCAAGAACGATACCAATGTTTTATTTGAATACAGCAACGAACCTATAGGTTATAGAATTGATCATTATACCCAGAAGGAAATAGATTATCAGGCATATATGTATAAATACATTCGTGATAGAGCACCTGATACACCCATAATAATGTGGACTTTTACATCATCCGGAATATGTAGTACATGTGATCCATCTTTATCTTATGTATCTGTAGTGTCTTCAGGAACTACGCCGTCACTGGGACTGGCACCAATAGATTATTCAAATGCAAGTGTCGGATGGCATGCTTATGGGCGGAATGAAATTCGTATAAAAGAATTAGTACAAACATACCCACAAATTGATACAGAGACAATGGGGATGGACGGATCACCAGGGGCATGGACTACGTACGGCATGAATCAGGTAAGGCAAGAGATAGAGTCGTGGGGTGTAAATAACTATATATTTCTAAGTATGTTATTCATTGGTGGAGACCCTAAACCACCCGTATTAACTCCTTTCGACGATTATTATACGCTTGTAAATAATACAGTGAATAAAAACACAGTTTATCCTCCTTCATTTTCTCTTTTTAAAGGAAAATACTTATCAGGCACACCGGTTATAATTAAATGTGGCACTTCAGGAGCAACCATAAGATATACTATTGATGGAAGTGTTCCTTCACCAACCGGCGGAGGAACCACTATTTCCGGAAGTTCGCCGTTGGCAGTTACAATAACCCAGAACTGCAAGTTGAGAGCAATAGCAACTAAGAGTGGAATGACTACCAGTATTGAAAACTCCGCTGACTATACAATAATAGGACCTGACGCGATAACACCCTCAGCGATAAACACATTAGCGACAGGTGTTGCAACCAGTAACAGTGTAACATTAAGTTGGACAACAGTAGGTGATGATGGAAATATAGGTACGGCAAGTGTGTATGATATCCGCTATGCAAATGTAAGTATAAATGAGAGTAATTGGGCAACAGCTACACAATGCAGTGGAGTACCTGCTCCATTAGTAGCTGGAACTAATCAGAGTTATACGGTCCAGGGTTTAAGTTCTGGGATAACTTATTATTTTGCGATGAAGGTAGGTGATGAAGTATCAAACTGGTCAGGAATATCCAATGTAGTAAACAAAGCAACAAATGCACCTGACACGACACCACCCACAGTGATAAACACATTAGCAACAGGTAGTGCAACCAGTAATAGTATTTCGTTAAGTTGGATATCAGTAGGTGATGATAATAATATAGGGACAGCAAGTGTATATGATATTCGGTATGCGACATTTAGTATAACCGGTAGCAATTGGGACAGTGTAGGTGTAACACAGTGCAGTGGCGAACCTACTCCGTTGATAGCCGGAAATAACCAGAGTTATGCAGTCCAGGGTTTAAATGTCGGGATAACATATTATTTTGCGATGAAGGTAGGCGATGAAGTACCTAACTGGTCAGGGATATCCAATATAGTAAGTGGACAGACGACTACCCAAGGGAATATAGCAATAGGTAAAACAGCGACAGCGTCATCGGAAGAGGGCGCGGGATTAGAAGCGACTAAGGCAGTAGATGGGAATGTATCGACTCGCTGGTCATCACAATTTAGCGACCCGCAATGGTTAGAAATAGATTTAGTAAATACATATAATATAAATCAGGTAGTGCTAAGGTGGCAAGACGCAGGCGCATATGGAAAGGACTATCAGCTCCAAGTATCCAGTAATGATATAAATTGGACAGCAATATATACAAAGGTAAATGGAACCGGTGGTGTAGAAACACTAAGTGGACTTAATGGCAGCGGTAGATATATCCGTATGTATGGCACAGCGCGGGGAACAAGTTGGGGCTATTCACTAAATGAGTTTGAAGTATACGGGACAAGTGGTATAACTCCAGTGAAGAGTATAACAATAAGTTACCCGAACGGTGGCGAGAATTTACTAGCCGGCAGCCAGCAGACAGTAACGTGGACGAGTGCCGGTGGAGTAGGGAATGTAATGCTCCAGATATCTGTAGATGGCGGAACTAATTGGAGTACATTAGTAGCCAACACAGTTAATGATGGTAATGAAGTCGTAACATTACCGAGCAGTGCGAGTAGTAATTGTTTAATAAGGTTAGTAGAGATAGTTGGAGGGACTACCGACAGTTCAAATGCTACTTTTTCAATAACAGTAACCGGCCAGATGTCATTTGGAAACAATGGTAACCCCTGGCAGATAGGAGCAAACACAACAACAATAGAGTTAGAGAATTTCGATACAGGCGGACAGGGAGAGGCATACAATGATACAACTCCCAGCAACATCCCCAATAAATACCGGACAAACGAGGCGGTAGATATCGAGAATTGTACAGATATCGGAGGCGGCTACGATGTAGAATATACAATTCCAAGCGAATGGTTAGAATACAGTATAAATGTGAGCGAGACTGCTGAATACAGGATAATCCTAAGAGGAGCAGCCGGGAGTGCCGGTGGTCCTGTACATCTTGAATTTGGTTCGCACAATTTAGTTCCATATAGGACAACAGCATCAGTAAATGTACCAAATACCGGTGGCTGGCAGACCTGGACAGATATAGAAGTTTCGTCTGATATGGTACTTACCGCAGGCAACCAAATAATGAAGCTGGTCATGGAATCAGGAGCAGCCGACCATTGCGGTAATTTAAATTACATTAAGATAATAAGACTGAGTTCTGATACGACACCGCCAGTAGTTAGTACTCCGGGGACAATAAGTATAACAGGGAATTCAATAGTGATAACCTGGACAACAAATGAGTTATCTAACAGTAGAGTAGAGTACGGCTTAACAACAAGTTATGGCAGTGTTACCGCTATAACCGATACCGGAGGAGTATATAACCACAGTGTTACACTAAGCGGGCTTGCTGAGAACACAACCTATCATTACCGGATGGTGTCCGTAGATATGAACGGTAATCCTACAACGACAGTTGATTATAGTTTTGCAACAATTCTTAATGATCCTAATCCGCCAGTAATAAGCAATGTGAAAGTCGGAGTAACACAAAATGGAGCAGTGATAACCTGGAATACCGATGAGAACTCAGATTCGCAATTAGCATATGGACAAACAACAACGATGGGCAGTACAACGACATTAGATACCACAATGACTAGGTTACATAGTGTTTCCATTAGCGGGTTACTAAAAGGAAAGACCTATTATTATAAGGTTTACAGCAAAGATGCATCTAACAATCTTGCAGAATCAGAACAATCCAGTTTTAAGACATACAACAACAACATAAAACATATAATATACACATATTACTACGATGACGGAACAACAACAACCAAGGTAGGTGCATCATCATCAGCGAGTTTGAAGTTTAAAGTGCAGGTATATAATGTAGATGAGAACAGCATAGCGACTGACTACACAGGCACAATAACACTTACAACAAAGAACAGTAAAAGTAGTGTCCTGGATACGGTAGATACATTATTAACCGAGGCAGATGCAGGTGAGAAGGAAGTATCAATCCCGTTCCGAAGTGATATAAATACAGTAGAGTTGACCGGTGATACCACTGCCCCTGTGATAATAAATTTCAGTGATATGTATGTTGGCAAGTCAGTAGGCTATCAAGGTGGAACAATACGAGGCGCTAACGGATTAAAGATACTGATACCGACAGGAGTCTTATCAGTTAATAAATATTTAGCGTCAATAAGGACAAGTGCAGCGCCTGTGGTCCGAGACACAATGAAATATGCTAACACGGTGAATCCTATCTGTTATGATTTTGGCGAGCTGACATTTAACAATAGTGCGCCTGTATTAGAGAACCAGACATTCACAAGAGCAGTGAACATAACGATACCATATACATCATCGGACATAGGGACATTAAACGAAGACGGACTTAGAATTTACTATTGGACAGGAACAGATTGGGAGTTAGTTACGGGAGTGCAGAAAGTAGACAAAGTAAACAATACAGTAACAGCAACAGTAACACACTTTTCAACATACCGGATATTAGGCAGTTATGTGACAGTAGATTTAAATAATATAAAAGTATATCCAAGCCCATATAATCCTGCAACAGCAGTTAATGGTAAATTGAAGATAAGCAATTTACCTATAAACAGTATAGTGAAGTTATATACTGTGACAGGCGATATAATAAGAGAGTTAAAAGAGACAGATTATGGTAATCTTGGCTGGCTTGAGTGGGATGGCAAGAATGACAATGGTGACAAGGTAGGCAAAGGAGTATATATATACAAGATAGAAGACGCTGCCGGTAACAAGAAGACAGGGAAAGTTGGATTAGTGAAATGAGAGAAGAGTTATATCGTTATTGGGTTGTAGGGTTATAGGGTTTAAACTCTATAACTCTAAAACACTAAAACTCTTTGCACTCAACGACTCAACGACACTATTACACAGTTTAGTCCAATGATGTAGTTGCTTAATGAAATTTCTCAGAAACAATCTTATTTATTGAGATTGCTTCTTTTGTTTATAAAAAAATCTTGATTTTTGGAAGGGAAAACATTATAATCTGTTTAGTCGTTGAAAAAACATATGAAAAATGCTATAAAAATTACTTCTGTAGAAAAACCTGAAATATCAAAAGAAAAAAGTAAACATTATTTATTTAACCGCTCTCCGCTTCTACCTAATCCTTTCGCAAAACTTCCACTTGGCAGTATTAAACCAAAAGGGTGGCTGAAACACCAGCTTGACCTGATGATAAATGGAATGACCGGCCGTTTGTCAGAATTAAGTGATTTTTTAAAATCAGATAACGGTTGGTTTGGCGGTAATAAAGAAGGTTGGGAGGAACAACCTTACTGGTTACGCGGGTTTTATGATTTAGCCGTATTGACCGGAGATAAACGTCTGTTTTCTGAAGCAAAAAAATGGATTGATGCTGTAATTGCAAGTCAAGATGAAGACGGATATTTTGGTGCAAAATATCATAAGTGTATTATTGGTAAGAATGGACAAAAAATATGTGATCTTTGGCCCCACATGGTTATGCTGGATGCGATTAGAAGCCATTATGAACACACGTCCGATTCAAGAGTTATTCCAATGATGACCCACTTTTTTAAATTCTGTAAGAATTTACCCGATGACCAATTTATTCCGGCTAACACTGATGGATTTACATGGTATGTATCTGTTCAGATATTGCGTGCAGGCGATATGCTTCCGCATATATACTGGCTTTATAATCATACAGGCGAGGAATGGCTGTTAGACCTTGCAACGAGATTTTACCGACAAATAGAACCACCAACAGACGAGTGGTTAGAACATCATGTCGTTCATTTTACCCAGCGATTTCGCTATTCAGGTAATTATTATGTTCAGTCAAAATATCCCTATCATTTGGCACAGACCGATTACTGGTATGACCAGCATATGGGAACATGGGGACAACAACCGAGAGGTATTTTTGGCGCTGATGAAAAAATCCGGCATGGTTATACAGACCCGCGCCAGGCATTTGAAACCTGTGCGATGGTTGAATTTAATAAAAGCTTTTATATCCTTGGAAGAATCACGGGTGAAGCGAAATACGCCGACAGGTGCGAAGATATTACACTTAATCACTTTCCTGCTTCTCAAACTAAAGACCTGAAAGCTTTACATTACCTGACTGCTTCAAATCAACCTCAATTGGATAAATATGAAAAACACGATTATACCAACAAAGTACGTATGATTACTTATTCTCCAGACAACAGATATCGCTGTTGCCAGCATAATGTGGCAATGGGATGGCCCTGGTATGTACAAAACTTATGGCAGGCGACTTCTGACAGTGGTCTTGCAGCCTGGCTTTATGCGTCCAATGAAGTTACGGCTAAGGTCGGTGAAAATGGGACAAAAGTAATATTTAATGTTGAAACAGATTATCCTTTTGATGGTGCAGTAAAAATGGTATTTAAAAGTTCAAAGCCAGTATCTTTTCCGCTATATCTTCGCATACCCGGGTGGTGCCACAAATTCAAAGTTAATATAAATAATCGTCCTTTGAAAGTTACATCTAAACCCGGAACTTATTTACGTGTTGAACGGACGTGGAAAAATGGTGACGTAGTTTCATTAAAAATGCTAATGGAAACCTCACTTACTACATGGCCGCGAACCGGAAGTATAACGGTAAATCATGGTCCGCTTAGTTATTCGCTGAAAATTGAAGAACGATGGCAGAAATGCGGTGGAACGAAAAAATGGCCGGAATGGGAAGTATTACCCGTAACACCATGGAATTATGGTTTGGTTGTTGACACAAATAATCCTTCAGCAGATTTACATATCATTAAAAAGAAAAAAATTCCTAATCAACCATGGACAATTGAAAATAGCCCTATTGAAATCAAAGCAAATGGTAAAATAATATCTGACTGGGGTTTGAAAAATGAGACGGTACAAAGCCTTCAACCGGGTCCCATCAAATCAGATAAACCAAAAGAAAAAATAACTCTTATTCCTTTAGGATGTGCCCGCCTACGAATATCCTGTTTCCCTGTTATTGGCGAAGGACCCTGCGCCCGCGACTGGAAAAAATGAGTTTAGCCGGTCACAATCTGCAAAAGTCTCTTATAACAGAATCTGACGAATCAGCTTTATGTCAAGTAGGACTCAAATTCGATGTTTTACAAGAAAACGGTGTTTCTGCGAAAAGATGTGCTTTTTTGAAAGTGACCTGGAGGCATGTTGAAATACTTCTGAAATAGTTCTGAAAAGAGGTGTACATTATTAAACCCTACCTTAGTGGAAATATCTTTTAGCGGTAAAGTTGAAGTTAAAATCATATCTTTAGCGATTTCAAGACGAATATTTCTTAAATCGTCCATTGGAGTTCGTCCTGTAAGTTTTTTATATTTCTTTAAGAAATAATGTTTTTTAATGCGGGCATAATTTGCCAAGTTTTCCAGTGTTAGTGACTTGTTGAAATTATGCAGCATAAAGTTTTTTATTTTCTTGATAAGATGGTGTTCTTTTTCGGATTCGGAAATTTTTGCTAATTCAACACGTATAACTTCAAAAATTTTATCTTGCATTAAACGTTTATAGGGGTAACTTGACTGGTCTTGTTTACATGCCCATTTAGCCAAATAAGTAATATTCCCGTTTGTATCATGAGTTAAAACAGGGAAATTAATTTTTCTTTTTTCTTCCCAGGAGATACAGATAACTTCAACTCGCTTTCCGCGATAGGAATGTTCTTTGTGGGGTACGCCTTCGTTATAAAATAAGATATCACCATAACTCGCACGAACAGTTTTCCCTAATATATTAACAAGCAAAGGACCCTTAAGAACAATTACGAGTTCGTGAAAAAAATGATAATGTCCGTTCTTTCCCCAGATAGGACTTGGACCGACATACGATATATCAATTAAATTAATTGGTTTTTTATTTTCTGAGGAGTTTTTTGTTTTCATAGTAAAAGTGTGGCAATTATTTAGGCATTACTTTTTCATTTATTGAAAGCATTATATAAAAAATCAAAAAATTGTCAAGATTTCGTACCGAATCATCTAAAATGCAACAAAGGTAAGTTTGTATATATTAGCTTAATGTTTTTTTTTATCTTCTGAGGAGTTTTTTATTTTAATAGTATAATTTTACGTAAAAATATCGTACATAGGGCATCATTGTTTTCATTTTTACCGAGGATGAAATGGTTGTCTTATAAAAATATCAATAGCGATTTTGTGTAAATAAAAGTTCTTGACAAAAAATCAGCAATAGGTTATATATGTAGTGAAGCACAACTTATGACAACTAATTGCAATCTAAGGCAACTAATTAGCAAGCTTAAACAAAACTGAAGGTTAATAACACATAAAATAGTTAAACAGGAGGAAAAAGAATCACATGTTGTTTTACCCCGCTTAATGCGGGATTGTGTTCTCGCTCGGTCCAGTAGGTCCGAGCTCCGAGCACTAATCCGAAAAGGCTGCTCCTGCGAAAGCGGGATGAGTTCGCAAAACCAAGGGCTAAGATAGATAGAGCCAACACAGGTTACCGATAAACGCCAAACCACAAGCGGTTTACACGCTTGTAGCTATCAAGCCAGCAAGGTTATCGAAAACAAAAAAGTTGATTAGAGAATTAGCGAATTAGTTAATTAGGTTGAAAAAACTTAATTAAGTATTTATCTAGTTTTTTAAGAAACTTTTTTTTATTTGAAATAAAAGTTAGTAAATTGTAGAAATTTAACAACAAATTGCAATCAATTTCAATAAGTTTCAATAAATTTCAGCAAATGGAGGTAATATGCGCAAGATGTTAAATGCAGTAATGTTGATAGTAATGGTTATAGGTACTATATGTACGGGTAAAGTAGATGCCGATGTCGGTACTTCAGCTATGGAGTTTTTAAAAGTAGGAATAGGTGCAAAGCAGGAAGGTATGGGTGGTGCACAGGTAGCAGTAGCCGAAGATGTAAATAGTGTGTATTGGAACCCTGCTGGGTTAGGTTCAGTAAGTGCTACCGAACTATCATTTATGCATTTATCACTTTTTGAAGGAATAAGTTATGAGTATTTGGCAGTAGGACATCCGATTAATGAAAGTTCAACAATAGGCTTACAAATAATGTATGTAAGTTATGGCAGTATGGATAAGACATTAGAAGATGCCAATGGTGGTTATGATGCTGTTGGTAGTGTAGGTAGTTTTAACGCAAAAGACATGGGTGGAGCAATAAGTTATGGCAAACAGATAGATGAAACAATAAATGTAGGCGGTAGTTTGAAGATGGTAAGCCAGAAGATAGATAGTGACAGTGCATCAGGGTTTGGATTAGATTTTGGAGTAGAATATGTTCCTGTAAAAGGCGGGTTACAATTAGGGTTAGCAGTCCAGAACTTAGGCGGGAAAGTAGGCAGTGACAGTTTGCCCGGCAATATAAAAGCGGGATTAGGCAAGAAGCTATCAGCATTTGAAGGTGAGAACAATTTGACGGTAGCAGCAGATGTAAATTATGGATTAGACAGTGCAATTACAAAAGAGAATATAGGTTTAGAATTATTAATAGCAGAGATGATAGCAATTCGAGCAGGCTACAAGCTCGGATATGACGAAGAGACATACACATTAGGCGGCGGGTTTAAGATAACCGGTGAAAGCTCAACATTCAATATAGATTATGCATTTGTCCCGACAAAAGATTTAGGAGACACACACAGGATATCGCTTGGTATAAGGTTCGGGGCAAAAGAATAAAAACAGAGGTGTTTGGTACTTAGTTAAAAGTAGCTGCAGAGTCCCGCATAACAAATATGCGGGATAAACTCCGCTCTGCTTCTGTAAAGAAAATAATTAGTGGATTAGTGAATTAGAGAATTGAAAGATTAAAAGATTGATAAATTAATATAATTTGATAATATGATAACATTAGAACATAATAACATAAGAGCTGGTGTAAATGGAGGTAAAAATATGGGTAAGATTATCAGATGGTGTATGATGGTTGCAGTAGTAATGACGGGTTTCGCAGCAGTATTGCAGGCAGCACCGGGCAGCGGTATAGCACCCGGAGATATATTTAAAGAAGTATATGTATGGACAACGCCACCATCTAGAAATTGTGCTAATATGTTCTATAGGGTAACCGACCCCGGAGCAACATATGCACCGATAGCTGGTAGTTGTAATGACCCTATAGATTTTCTTCCAAATTACGTGCAGACTTTTACTTCTGTTGATTTAACCAATGCTACAGGCGCAGAAGTAGTAGTAGAAATGTGGGGCGGTCATATTGGTACTAGCGGCAAAAAATTCAAAGTAAATAATAATGCATGGATAAATATACCGGAAAACACAGACGTATCAAGTCCCGAGTGTTATCTTAATGTTAGATATCCTGCAGTTGCTATACCGCTTAGCCAACTGCTACCCGGAAGTAACACTATAGAATTTACAGCCGGACCACAGACATGTAACAGTATGGGCTGGGGTCAATGGGCATATTATGGTTTAAAGTTAAGAGTATACTATGATGCTAATAAAACCCATCCGACTGGCAGTATAACCTCCCCGACGGCCAGTTCAACAATAAACGATAATCCTACAATTTCAGCTAATGTAAATACTTATTCCGGAGGAATAAACCGGGTGGATTTTATAGGCTATTATGATGATTTTGACGAAAATGGCGATGGCATATATACGCAATGGCATTACAGGTATTTAGTCCGTAACGGAGCGATGGCGGGTCACATAGGAAC
Organism: Elusimicrobiota bacterium; assembly: GCA_028718185.1. Taxonomy (NCBI): domain Bacteria; kingdom Pseudomonadati; phylum Elusimicrobiota; species Elusimicrobiota bacterium. The sequence continues at coordinate 78,385 of JAQUMH010000009.1, read as the reverse complement.
AGATACATCAGCACCATATTCAGTTACCTGGGATACAACATGGGTTCCTGACCAGGCGGCATCATCAATGAAGTTTATGGCAGTAATAGTAGGCAGTGATAATATGTGTTATGCAACACCCGAAATAGCAGGTGTAAGTCTTTCACGTACAACCATTTCTGTTAAGATGTATAAACCATCCAATGTCCCAACAGGTTTTTCTGTGGTAGCCGGTACTAGTCCTAATTATAAAATCTGCAATATTGCTATTCCGTCAAGCCCATTAACGGTTACCGGTGCAAGAATATCAGTTGTTAACTGGAATGGCGCGGAAGGCGGTATCACACAGTCAGTAACATTAGCAGGAACGCAGATTTGTACTACTTTTCCTAACGGAACAGATCATGATTATGGTTTTAGTAATATAACAGTCCCGACAAGTCTTATAACAGTAGGAACTAAGGAGTTTAGGTTAACTGCTCAAGGTATTGTCAATTGGACCCACGGACCCGAAGTAACCTGGCCCGGACCTGTCTTATTTGTACAATATAACACCGGTGGGATGCAAACAGTAGCAGACCCGTCAATAAATCCTAACGGCGGGACATATAGCAGTGCCCAGACAGTACAGATAACCTGTGCAACCGCTGGAGCAATAATAAGATATACAACAGATGGCAGTGACCCGACAAATGGAACAGTATATTCTTCTCCTTTAACAATATCTCAGGATACTACGTTAAAAGCGATAGCAACTAAAACAGGTATGTTAAACAGTAATGTGGTAACATCAGCGGCATTTACAATAACAGCACCTCCACAAGGTGACCCTTTATACTATGTGCCGGTAAATGTGGCAGTCGGTAATTATACAAGGTCTGATAAACCGGTCGAAGTCGCAGTTAATTTTACTCAATATCTTACCGCTCTTAGTGTAAGCGGTAGTTTGAATGACCAATCTTTAAGGGTGAGAGAGACCGACAGTACCGGTAATACAGTAATAAATGACAGTGTTGTATTTCAGTTTGACAAAGACGCTACATATAATGCAGCGAGCAATGCGATAGGTACAGTTACATTTATGATGAGTGGTACAACGAATGCAAGTGCAACTAGATATTTCAGGATATTTTTTGATATAGACCCGTCTATCACAAAAGTAAATTTTACAAAACAGGTAACATTGACAGATAACGTGATGGATGAGAATCAGGCAAGTTACAAGTTTGATACAGCGAATGCAACCTACTATTATCATAAGGTAGGTGCAGGTTTTTCCAGTATGGTAGACAGCCAGAACAACGACTGGATTAGTTATAGTTTGGCAACCGGCGGGGCAGGTGAATACCGCGGAATACCAAATATGGCATACGAACAAAATCCGACAGATACCGTAAAATGTTATTTTCATCCCGGGTTTGATGGTTCAGCAAACAACAAAGGCGCATCAACGAGTAATATAATAAGTCAGGGACCATTGAAAGTCCGGATAAGTTCAGTAAGCAGCGATAATAAATGGAAATGTTATTGGGATGTATTCCCTAAATATGCAAGAATGACATTATATGAAAGAGACCCTAACAGGGGATATTGGTTCTTGTATGAAGGTACACCCGGAGGTTCATTAGATACTGCTTCTGATTATATTGTAAAATCTGACAATACGCGTATGAATATATCTGCAACCAGTCCTAATAATGACGAGTTGCCGGACCCTGAGTGGGTATATTTTGCAGATGGAAGTATAAATAGAAGTTTGTATCTTGTTAATCATAAGAACCCTGATGGCTTAACCGATTCATATTACACATATCCGCCAATGACAGTGTTTGGTTTTGGCAGGGGTTCAGGTTTGGTAGGACAACTAAATTATACACCTGCGTATTTCACAATAGGTTTTGCCGACAGCCGTGATTATGCAACCACCAAAGACACAATAGAATCTGCGTGGCGAGATTTGACTACTACTTTAGGAACACCCGGTAGTAGTGGTGGACCTACAAAAGTAGCAACACCGCAATTTAGTTTGCCGGCAGGTACTTACTCAGGACCTCAATTAAACGTAATATCCTGTGGAACCGGTGGAGCTACAATAAAATATACAACAGATGGTAGTGACCCATTGACAAGCTTAACAGCGACTTCCGGCAATTCTCCGCAGGTAGCTACAATATCTGCTTCAGGTACGTTAAGAGTCGCTGCGGTTAAATCAGGTTTAGAGAACAGTTACGAGAATTCAGCAGCATATATAATATCTGCAGCATCTACACCAACCGGATTTACAAAATATTCAAGTAAAGACGGGTATATACCTTTGCCCGGCACAGGTGAATATACAGCAAGTCTTGTGTTAGATATAGATAATGATGGGATAGACGAACCAGTTGTTATGGAGAGAAAAGCAGGACCTGCAATTGTATGGTATAAGAAGAATGGTAATAACTGGGACAAACATGTTATTGAATCAGGAATTTATCCTATAGAAGCAGGCGGTACCTTTGCGGATATAGATAATGACGGTGACTTAGATATTTTCTTTACAGGTGACTGGACTTCTAATCAGGCATGGTGGTGGGAAAACCCGGGACCACAAAATGTTCTTACTGCAACCAGTTGGAAATGTCACTTGGTAAAAAGTGGAGATTATAACTATCAGCATGATTCTGCTTTTGGGGATTTTGACGGTGATGGTAAATTAGAGTTGGCTTGGTTTGGCCGGCAAGAAGGTTCATCAGGTACAAGCAAATTATATTTAGCCAAAGTACCAGCAGATGCAAAAACCCGCACTACAGCTTGGCCATATGACACTATTGCGACAAAAACAAACATAACAGATGGCAAATACTGGGAAGGTATGGTGGCAGCCGATATTGATTTAGATGGAAAAGTAGATATCGTTGGTGGTGGCGGTTGGTGGAAGTATGTAAGTGGAATACAATATACACGAAGTGATATAGATACAGCAGAAAGTGCCGTGAGGGGCCGGGTAGCAGTAGGACAGTTAAAGAAAGGCGGTAGACCTGAGGTAGTTTTTGGAGCTGGAGATTTCACGGGTTTTCTTGCATGGTACGAATGGAATGGAGGGACATCAGGAACACCTTCTGACTGGACAAAACACACGTTAGATACCAATGTAAAATATGGACATAGTGTAAGAGTGGGAGATTTAGACACTGATGGTGATATTGATATTTTCTTTGCTGAGATATTTACTTCAGGATTGAATGACGCCACGGCTACGGGCAGGATGTTAATATATAAAAATGACGGTGCTGCTAATCCTGGTTTTACAGAAACTTTATCATTAGGAACAGGACTGAATAACCACGAATCAAGATTAGGCGATTTTAATGGTGACGGCAGGCTTGATATTTTCCAGAAGAGTTATGCAGACCAGGGTAAACCTGCCGGTGAGAGCGAGATAGCAGTTTGGCTACAGACAGGTGGCGGAAAGAAAGGACTTACCAATTGGACATATAAAGAAGTAGACACAACCAGAGCAGGGTACGGTAGCTGGTATAGGTGGTTTGGAATTGCTGCTGCAGATATGAATAATGACGGGTATAAGGATATAGTTTCGGGAAAGTACTTCTACAAAAACCCTGCTGGTGATATGACCGGAAACTGGACAAGAACAATATTCCCGGTAAATGTGGATGCCAGTTTGGTTACCGATGTAGATAGCGATGCAAATGCCGATGTAATAGCTTTTGGACTTAATTCTAGTTTTACTCCTAATCCCGGTGTATACTGGTTAGAAAAAACCGGGGCAGGAGACACGACAGGCGATTGGACGGCTATACGGGTTGTACCAAATACCAAAATACCTCCAACCCTTCATTCACAATCGCAGGGAATGAAAATGGCACAAATAATTCCCGGTGGCAGAGAAGAGATAGTTATTGCTGCCGGTGATCCTGCTAATCCTGGAACAGTGAAAGGAAGAGTGTATTACATACAGATACCATTGGTCAATCCTCAAACCCCCGATAGTTGGCAAGTTACTGAAATAAGCAATAGTAATAATACACAAGGAATATCAGTAGGAGATATAGATGGGGACGGAGATATAGATGTTGCAGGAGTGAAGTCGGATAATCAGACAGTGGTGTGGTGGGAAAACCCCTATCCGGCAACAAATGGTAACTGGATAGAACACACAATAGGCAACGCATCCCCACTTTCTACAATTTCTGGCTCTGATGGAGCTGACAGAGTAGAGCTGGCAGATTTAAACGGTGATGGCCGGCTTGATTTAGTAATGACAGATGAAGTCTGGGATGGTTCAAACCCCAATAGAGAAACAAGTCGTACATATTGGTTTACCTGTCCGGCAGACCCGAAGACAGCAACTAACTGGGGAAATTCAAATGAGATAGTAAAGCAGGCATCAACCAACTCGCTGGGTGTTGCCGATTTGGATTTTGATGGAGATATAGATGTAGTAACCGGCGAAGTTTACGGTAACAAAGAGATATCAATATGGGAAAACAACGGAACCGGAAGTTTTACTAAGAATTTATTGTTAACAAAGGAAACTCACAACTCTGCATATCTATCTGACTTAGATGGTGATGGAGACCTTGATATGGTAAATATTACATGGGTAGCTAATTTTACCTCTGATGGTTCTACCGGTGGTTTAATGTATATCTTACGTAATGACAATCCTTTTGGTGGTGGCGGCGATAATAATCCTGCACCGGTGGTAGTAATATCAAATCCTACACCTAATCAGGAATTTGAGTACAATTCAAATATAATAATAAATGCAACAGCGTATGATGATGTTTCTGTTTCAAAAGTAGATTTTTACAATGGCAATACTTTACTTGGAACAGACAACACTTCGCCGTATAGTTACACGTGGAATAGTGTTAAAACTGGTAATTATACTATAAGGGTGGTAGCGACCGATAATCTTAATAAAACCGGTAGTACACAAGTCAGCATTAAAGTCAAAAGTTCAGGTTCGCTTATTCCTGTAGGCAAATGGGATATGGAAGGCACATCAGGTAGTTCAACAGCAACAGATACATCCGGCAATAATAATAATGGTACATTAACTAATATGGACACCAGCACTTGCTGGGTTGCCGGTAAAGTAGGTACCGGGTTAAAATTTGACGGAACTAATGATTATGTCAGCGTTCCTAATTCAACATCGTTAGATATAAATGGTGACCAGTTAACATTGATAACCTGGGTTAGGATAGACAGTATAGCTGCAAGTAATGGATATCAAGTCTTTATAGCGAAACCCGCAGCAGACGGCACACATAATGACCCGTATTATTCATATTCCCTGCATGGGGATTGGATTAGCAGCAATCCTACAGTATTAACACCGCGTTTTGCTCTAAATATCGGGGGTTCTCTTAAATTATTATCTGCCAGTCAGAACTTGACCGCCGGTAGTAACTGGTATCACGTGGCTGCTGTATATAACGGCGCTACAATGAAGATATATGTAGACGGCGTTGAAAGAGGTAGTACTGCACAAACCGGTAATATAACAGCATCCGGTGCTGCATTAAGGTTAGGAGTTAATGGCGCAAATCAAGAACCTTTAAACGGTGCCATGGATGGTGTTAAGATATATGATGTAGCACTTACAGTAGATGAGATATTAGCGGATATGAATTTAACTTCTCAACCACCGACAATAAGCATAAGCACAATAGCGATAACGAACGGTACTAATGCGCCGGCGACAGTCCGAATAGACGCTACAGCATCAGACAGTGATGGAACAGTAAGCAAAGTGGAATTTTACAATGGCATCACCCTGCTTGGTGAAGACACAAGTTCGCCGTATAGTTACACATGGAACAGTGTTGGTGCAGGAACGTATAGTATAACTGCGAAAGCAACTGATAATAGTAATGCAACAACGACAACAGCATCGCAAATAATAGTAATAACCGCAGGTTCTGTTTCACAACAGCAGGCATACCCGGGTGGGGTGGCTTGGTCAATAGGAACAGGAACGACAACTATACAGATGGAAGATTACGATATGGTAACAAGTGGTACTGGAGAGGGTGAGGCATATAGTGATACAACGGTGGGTAACAGCGGTAATGAATACAGAACAGATGATGTAGATGTGAGAGCATGCTCTGATACAGGTGCCGGATACCAGGTTGGTTGGGCGAAACCCGGTGAATGGCTGGAATACAGCATAAATGTGAATCAAGGCGGTGAATATAAAGTAATATTAAGGACAGCTAACGGACTTATGGATACTGCCGGTCCGATACACCTTGAATTTGGTACACATAATTTATCACCATATAGTACAACACCGTCCATAGGTGTGCCGCCGACAGGTGGTTTTGATACTTGGGCTGATGTAGAAATCTCATCTTCGGTAACGCTTACCGCAGGCAACCAGATAATGAAGTTAGTTATGGAAAACAGCACAGCGGAATGGTGTGGTGATTTTAACTACATAAAATTAGTAAGAATAAGTGCAGAGACACCTAACACAGTAGCAACACCGACAATTAGTCCAAGCGCAGGAACATATTCAGATTTTGTTACTGTAACACTCGGCTGTGCAACCAACGGAGCAACGATAAGATATACGACAGATGGAATAACAGACCCAACATCATCGTCAATATTATATTCGGCACCATTCACGTTAACTGCGAGTGCGACAGTCCGAGCCCGTGCATTCAAAGCAGCAATGACCGACAGTTCAGTAAATAGCGTGGCATATACAATAACAGGCACTTCACCTCAGCATGCATATCATGTTGATGGTTCAGCATTGCCATGGCAGATAGGAATAGGAACATCAACTATAGAGGTGGAAAATTATGATACAGTAACAACAGGTTTGGCTGAAGGAGAGACATATAATGATACAACACCAGGCAACAGTGGCGGAGCATACAGGACAACTGAAGCAGTGGATATAGAGATTTGCGGTGATACCGGTGGTGGGTACGATGTAGGATGGACGCTACCAACCGAATGGTTGGAATATAGTGTAAGTGTGAGTGAGACTGCTGAATACAAGATAATACTAAGAGCAGCCAACGGACTTGCAAGTGCCGGAAATCCAATACACATTGAGTTTGGAACACACAATTTAACTCCATATATTCTAACACCATCTGTAAGTGTACCAGTGACAGGTGGTTTTCAGGTATGGACTGATATAGAAGTATCATCAAATGTGTCACTTACCTCCGGCAGCCAGATAATGAAATTAGTAATGGATTCCGGCAGTGCAGATTGGAACGGTAATTTTAATTACATTAAGATAATAAGACTAAGTGCTGATATAACACCACCGGTAGTAAGTGTTGTAACACCATCGAATATATCCGGCAGTGGAATAGTAATAAGATGGACCACGAATGAGCCATCTACCAGTAAAGTAGAATATGGTTTAACAACAAGTTATGGTAATTCAACACCTGTAACAGATTCCGGTGGAGTATATAACCACAGTGTTACACTCAGCGGGCTTACCGAAAATACATTATATCATTACCGGATAGTGTCGACAGATATGAATGGTAACCCTACTACGACCGGAGATTACAGTTTTACAACAACAGCAAATGATACTAAGGCACCGGTAATAAGCAATGTTGTAGCCGGTGTATCGCAGAATACTGCAGTAATAACGTGGAATACAGATGAGGCGTCCGATTCGCAGGTAGCATATGGACTTACAACATCGCTGGGCAGTACAACGACGTTAGATACCGCAAAGTATATGCTACACAGTGTTACTATTACCGGATTACAGAAAGGTAAAATATATTATTATAAGGTTTATAGCAAAGATGCAACCGGTAACCTTGCAACATCATCGCAGTATAGTTTCAAGACATATAACTTAAAGCACAAGATATATACTTATTACTACGATGACGGGACAACTGCAACCAAGACAGGAGCATCTGCAGCTGCGAGTTTGAAGTTCAAAGTTCAGGTATATAACGTAGATGAGAACAGTATTGCGACCGATTACACAGGAACAGTAACACTTACAACCAAGAACAGTAAGAGTAGTGTTCTGGATACAACAGATTCAACATTGACCGGGGCAGATTCCGGCGAGAAGGAAGTTTCAATACCGTTCCGTAGTGATATAAATACGGTAGAGCTAACAGGCGATACAACAGCGCCGATCGTGATAAGTTTCAATGATATGTATATCTCTAAGTTAGTAGGCTACCAGGGTGGAACAATACGGGGTGCTAACGGACTGAAGATATTAATACCTACGGGAGTCTTATCTACGAACAAGTATCTTGCGTCAATAAAGACGAGTGCGGTACCTGCAGTGAAGAACTCAATAAAATATGTAAACACAGTTAATCCGATATGTTATAATTTTGGCGAGTTAACATTTGGTGAAAGTGCGCCGAAATTGGAGGACCAGGTATTTACAAGAGCAGTTAATATAACTATACCATGGACAGCATCGGATATAGGAACGTTAAATGAGGATGGACTTAGAATCTACTACTGGACCGGGACAGATTGGGAATTGGTTACAGGAATTCAGACAGTAGACAAAACAAACAATACAGTAACTGCAACAGTCAAACATTTTTCAACATACCGTATATTGGGTAGTTATTTATCTGCTGATATGAACAATGTCCGAGTCTATCCTAACCCCTACAATCCTACTACAGCGGTTTTGGGAAAGTTAAAGGTAATGAACCTGCCTGTAAACAGCGTGATGAAGTTGTATAACGTATCCGGAGGATTAGTTAGAGAATTGAAAGAGATAGATTTTGGCAATCTTGGCTGGATAGAGTGGGATGGTAAGAATGCCGATGGCGACAAAGTAGGCAGAGGAGTATATGTATATCAGATAGAAGACAGTGCTGGTAACAAGAAGACCGGGAAAATAGGATTAGTGAAATAAGAGAAGCGTCATAGAGTTATAGTGTTATGGGGTTATAGGGTTTAAACTCTAAAACTCTATAAACGCTATAACTCTACAACGAGGAGGTAGTTTAAGATGAGAAACTGGTTAATTGCAGGATTAGTGTTAGGTATATGTTTAACATGTGTTGGACAGGTTGAGGCGAAAAAGAAAGTTATCACGAAAAAAAATAAAGAAGAAAAAACTGCTGCTAAAAAGAAAGGTTCAGTAGCAGATATAAAGATTGAAGCAGAAGATTTTGATAAGGGGGGAGAAGGAGTTGGATATCACGACAAAGAAGCAAGGAATTATGGGGAACAATATCGTCTTGATGAAGGAGTAGATATAGAAAATTGCAGTGAAGGCGGTTATGATGTCGGCTGGGTTTTGCCAGGTGAATGGTTGAAATATACAATAGATGTAAAGACCGCGGGAACATACACGGTAGAAGTGCGGGTATCGTGTGGTGGTAAAGGCGGTAACTTCCACGTAGAGCTCGATGATGCAGATAAGACAGGTCCTATGACAGTTCCTGACACGGGTGATTTTCAGAAATGGCAAACAGTAACAAAGACAGGAATTAATTTAAGTGAAGGAAAACATACAATGAAGTTGGCAATGGATACTGCTGGCGCTGAGTGGGTAGGTAATTTTAACTACATAAATCTTAAATTTGAAAGTGAGCAAGGTAGCCCTGCAACAGAAAAACCGATTGTTACAGAACCTTAGTTTGCTAATTAACAAAAGATGTCATTGCAATGTGAAGCCGAAGCAATCTCGATAAATCGCGAGGCTTCGGCTTCTGTGTATAGTCGCATCGCCTTGCGATGCCAATATCTTAGAGTTAAAATGTTTTTTTGCGGAAATGTCCTGGTGGTATTCCGAAATGTTTTGTGAACACTTCTGAAAAGTGATACACATTAACAAAACCCACCTCAGTTGAAATAGTTTTTAATGGCAAATCTGTTGTAAATATCATATTTTTAGCAGTTTCAATGCGGATGATTCTTAAGTCATCCATTGGCGTTCGTCTTGTAAGTTTTTTATATGTTATTAAAAAATAATTTTTACTCATACCAACATATTCAGCCAAACTTTCCAGAGTTAAGTGTTCTTTTAAGTGATCTATCATAAAACTTCTTACTTTACTAATAACAGGATGTTCTTCTTTAGATTTAGAAATTTCTATTAATTCAGCCAATATCACTTCAAAAATATTCTTTTTCAATAAGTTTCTGTGAAAAGAAATTGGTTGACTTTTTTGATATAACCACTGGGCTAAAAACCTGATTTTTTGGTTTATGTCGTGAGTTAAAACAGGAACCTCTAACTTTCCTTTTTCTTTCCATAGCAAAAAAATAAATTCAGGTGGATTACTACTATCAGGACGGTCGTTGTGACTTACTCCTGCGGGATAAAACAGTATATCACCGGTATTTGCACAAATGTTTTTCTTCAATATTCTAACATTTATTGAACCATTAAGAATAACTAACATTTCATTATATGAATGGTAATGATTATCTCCTCCCCAGTCAGAGGCTGGAGCAACATATCCTGCATAAAACAACTTATTAGTTTTACTTATTTTCAAACCAAACTTTTTATCATGCTCTATTTTCATAGTGTGATTTTTGATAAAAAAATAGTGATTTTGGCAATTGACAGTTTTTACTTTGTACGTTATACTTTAGTTAGAAAGGACAAGAAGAAACACAAATACTATACAGATAAAATTTAAATTTGTCAATAGCAATTACTAATAAAAAAGATCTATATCCAATGCAGTTGTTTTACCCCGCATACTGCGGGATTGTGTTCCCACGTTAATAACGGGATTATGTGCTCATCCGTTTCGGTTGAGCCGGATTCCGCGCATTAACTCGCTCGGTGCAGTAGCTCCGAGCTCCGGGCACTAATCCGAAAAGGCTACTCAAGGGAAACCTTGATGAGTTCGCAAAACCCAGGGCTAAGATAGTGAAAGCCAACAGGTTGCCGACAAACAACAAACCACAAGCGGTTTACACGCTTGTGGCTATCAAGCCAGCAAGGTTATCGAAAACAAAAGAAGTTGTTAGAAACCAGTTGATTAGTTAATTGGTTAATTAGTTGATTAAGGGTAAACCCTAATTCTCTAATTTACTAATTCTCTAATTAACTACTTCTAATAAGCTTCTTTTTTTTATTCACGGAGGTCGGAGCTACTGCACCGACCGAGTAAATAATCCCGATAACAAATTCCATTATAAATAAGAATCGGGATCATCAACATCAAATTACTGAATTCTTATTGCTGTTTGCTGAATCCTGAATCCTGTTGGTCGGAGGTAATTATGTTTAAGATGTTAAGTGCAGTAATGTTGTCAGTAATGTTTACTTGTGTAACATGTATCAGCAATGCAGAAGCCGGAGTAGGCAGTTCAACAATGCAGTTTTTGAAGTTAGGAGTAGGCGCCAAGCAAGAAGGCATGGGTGGCGCGCAGGCAGCAGTAGCAGAAGATGTTAATAGCGTGTATTGGAATCCCGCAGGGTTAGGTTCGGTCAGTGCGACCGAACTTTCATTTATGCATTTATCACATTTTGAAGGAATAAGTTACGAATATTTAGCAATAGGACATCCCATAAGTGAAGATTCAACAATAGGGCTGCAGATAATGTACCTTAATTATGGTAGTATACGCAAGACATTAGAAGATGTCTATGGAGCATATGATACGGCAGGCAGCTTAGGCAATTATAGTGCGAAGGATATGGGTGGTGCGATAAGTTACGGCAAACAGGTAGATGAAACAATAAACATAGGTGGTAGTTTGAAGATGGTAAGTCAAAAAATAGACACAGACAGTGCATCAGGTTTTGGCTTGGATTTAGGTGCAGAATATGTTCCTGTAAAAGGCGGGATACAATTAGGCCTTGCAGTCCAGAACATTGGCGGCAAAGTAGGCAGCGACAGTTTGCCCGGTAATATAAAAGCCGGTTTAGGCAAAAAGCTATCTGTATTTGAAAGCGAGAATAATTTAACGATAGCAGCCGATATTAATTATGGATTAGACACAGATAGTATGAGAGAGAACATTGGGATGGAATTATTGATAGCAGAGATGTTAAGTATCCGCGCAGGTTATAAGATAGGTTATGATGAAGAGAGTTACACATTAGGAGGCGGGTTTAAAATAGCCGGTGAAAGTTCGTCATTTGATATGGATTATGCGTTTATACCTACAAAAGATTTAGGCGACACTCACAGAATATCATTAGGTATAAGGTTTGGGGCAAAAGAATAAAGATAGTCTGAAGTCTTTAGTCCTTAGTCAAAAGTAGCGGCAGAGCAAAGCTCTGCTTCTGTAAAGAGAAGGATTAGAGAATTAGTGATAATTTGTAGTTGCAGAGATTGCTCTGCTTAAGTTATGCAGATTGAGACTGAAATTGAAGATTAAAAAATAAAAAAATAAATGATAAAATATAACTTAAAATTAAATCCAGAAGATTATAAGGTTAATAGTGATATTAAGATTGAGAGAGAAGTGTTCGATATCCGAAGTCATTCTGACCACATTCACTTCGTTCAGTGTAAACTTCGGGAAGAATCTCAAAGACAAGATGCTTCTCGCCAGAGTTCGGCGTAGTCTGACGACACTATCGTTCAGCATGACGACAGATAAGCAATGTCCGAAGTCAGGAACATAATAACGATTTTAAAGGGAACAGGGGGAATATGTTATGAACAAAATTTATGTTTTTTGTAAACAAATTTTGCAAATTTTGATTACATTATTTCTGGTAGGAGCAAGGCGACTTGTTATCGGGTTAACAAATAAGATTGACAAAATATCAGAAGTGTGTTATATAAATAGTATAATGAAAAAAACAATATTATTATCTACTATTCTATTAATTTGTAATCCATATTTGCATTCAGCTGAACCATATGGTCTTGATGCAATGTCACAGTTTGAAAGATTACCGTATTTAAGGTTGGATACATTTGCTGCCGGAGATTCCAGTTATGATAGAAGCGGTGAAAATGCAGATTCTTCTAACTGGTTATATACTGAAAATAATGAACGGGTAATTTTGGATTTAAAAGGTCCCGGTGTATTATATCGTATGTGGTTTACTGGATTCAAATCTGATGCAACTATAAAGATATATTTGGATGGTGATACTACCCCTGTTAAAGATACGCTACTTAATAATGTGTTTACTGGTAATACACCTCCATTTTTATCCCCTTTAGTCGCAAGTGATACTGTATCACCTGGTGGTTTTTGTAGTTACTTGCCTATCCCTTTTAATAAATCAATTAAAATTAAAACCAATGGATCGCCAAATTTTAATTGGCTATCTTTTTATTATAATTTTGGATATCAATTGTTTCCTGCAGGTACACCAGTTACAACTTGGACAGGAAACGAAGACAGTTCGTCTGTAAGGACTATATGGAATAATGTTGGGAGTGATCCTAAAAATGATACAGGTAATATTCCTGCTACTGGAACAACAAGCATACCTGCGAATGGAACTCAAACTCTCTTGGATACAGCTGGTCCTCGTAGTATCTCATCAATAAGAATAAAAATTCCGAATTTGACAAAGGATATTTTAAACAACTTATATTTGAAAATATATTGGGACAATGAAATTGAACCCAGTGTTAATGCACCGTTAGGAACGTTTTTTGCATTAGGAACGTGTCCCACATTGAATTTTGAACCTTATCCCACACGTTCACTACCTCTCGGAAAAGATGCAAATGAATATATGTATTGTTACTTTCCTATGCCTTTTGAAAGTAATGCTAAAATTGAATTGGTTAGTCAATATTCTTTTGCTGTTAATAATGTGTCTTACGAGATTAAACACAAGCCGTTTATAGACGATTTTTCTAAAGTAGGATATTTTAAAACACAGAGTAAATATGGTTCTAACGTAAGTGGTTGTTCTAATGATCGCGATTTTGTGTTTTTGGATGTTGAAGGTTCCGGTCATATGGTTGGTGTTGTACAGACCTTTAAGGTTACTTCTCTTACTACTACCCCTTTTGATAGAAATTCATTTTTAGAATATTTAGAAGGAGATGAAAGAATATATGTTGACGTCAGTTCAAGTCCGGTAATACAGGGAACAGGTACTGAAGATTTTTATAATGCCGGGTTCTATTATAGTGATGGAGGTACAGGAGATGGCACTAAATTTACTTTACCGACACATGGAATGACCGCGTGGCAAAAATATCCTAATGTGGCAAATTCTCAATACCGTTTTTTTATTAGTGATTTAATTCCGTTCAGAAAACATATTAGGTTTGGTATGCAATGTGGCTCTTGCAGCAAAGGAGGTCAAGAATGGACACTTGTATATTATTATCATAAGCCTGATGTTAAGATGGTTCTAACTGATACTGTAGATATTGGTAATCTTGCAAGTGAAGCAAACCATGGATATGTAATAACAAATCAAACTGCGCTTTCCACAATAACTTCAGCTTATTCCGGTGACTTTGATAAAGTAAATATTACTGACTCAGGCAGGTCACATAAGGGATATAGTCAATTTAATGTAGTAATTAATCCTACCAATTCAGGAGTAATATTGCATAGGACTTTAGACTATGGTACAACGAACCAGACAGCAGATATATATGTAGACAATGGAAAGGTTGGAACATGGTATATAGCTGGAAGTAATGATAATATAGATAATAAAACTAGAAATAATACAAAAAAATGGAGAGACTCAGATTTTCTTATACCGCTGTCAAGTTATATAAACGGCAAGAGTCAGATACAAGTGAAAATACAATGGGTACAAGATCCAGTATTTCCAAATAGTGCATGGACAGAGTATAAATATCAAGTTTATTCTCTCAATTTCTCTCAATCTCAACCACCGCCCGATACAATCCCACCCACAGATATAAACACATTAGCAAGTGGTGTTGCAACCAGTAACAGTGTAGTGTTAAATTGGACATCAGTAGGTGATGATGGAAATATAGGCACAGCAAGTGTGTATGATATCCGATATGCAAATGTAAATATAACTGATAGTAATTGGGCAACAGCAACACAATGCAGTGGAGAGCCTACTCCATTAGTAGCAGGTAATAATCAGAGTTACACCGTCAATGGTTTAAGTGCAGGGATAACCTATTATTTTGCGATGAAGGTCCGAGATGAAGTGCCCACCAACTGGTCAGGACTATCCAATGTAGTAAGTAAAGCAACAAATGCCCCTGACACCACACCGCCCATAGATATAAATACGTTAGCGGCAGGAAATGTAACCAGTAACAGTATAGCATTAAGTTGGACATCAGTAGGCGATGATGGGAACACAGGCACAGCGAGTGAGTATGATATTAGGTATTCTGCAATAAGTATAGATAGTAGTAATTGGGATAGCGCGACACAATGCAATAATGAACCAATACCCCAGATAGCAGGAACAAATCAGACCTACACAGTGCAAGGGTTAAATGCAAGCACTATATATTATTTTGCGATGAAGGTCCGGGATGAAGTGCCTAACTGGTCAGGAATATCCAATATAGCAAACAAAGCAACAAGTGCAGCCATAAATATTATCAGCAATCCTGGTTTTGAATCAGGCACATCGTCTTGGATATATTATGATGGTGGAGGAGGCTCGTTTTCTACAACATCACCAGGATATACAGGAACTAATGCTGCCAAATGCACCATAATCGCAGCCAATGGAAATATTCAGTTATCTCAAGTTGGTATTGTTCTTGAACCTAACACACACTATCGTTTGACATTTTCAGCATATTCAACTACAGGGCATGATGTTATGGTGAACCTTGTTCAGAATGTTTCACCATATACCAATTATGGATTAAGTTACATATCTAACCTTGGCACTACATGGCAGACATTTATCACAGAATTCAACACAACCGGATTTACAAGTGAAGTTAGCGACGGACGTTTACAGTTCTGGTTAGCACCGTATGCAACTGCAGGAGATATTTATTACATAGATGATGTGCGACTTGAAATAGTTCCGGCTTCCGATACGGTTCCACCGATAATAAGTATCACATCGCCTGCAAATAGCACAACAGTAGCGGTCTCGCTATTAACAGTAAGTGGCGCAGCATCCGACAACGTAGGATTAAGCAAAGTAGATTTGAAGTTGGAAGCAGGTGGAACATACACAACAGTTAGTGGATTAGAGACATGGAGCGGGAGTGTTACATTAGTTGCAAATGGTTCTAATACAGTATATGCCAGAGCGACCGACACATCAGGAAATGAGAAAGAGACAACAATAACAGTAACCTACAATCCACCCGACACGATAGCACCCTCAGATATAACTACATTAACGAGCGGTGTAGCAACCAGTAACAGTATAGCATTAAATTGGACAACAGTGGGCGATGATGGAATTATAGGCACAGCAAGTGAATATGATATCCGTTATGCGACTTTTAATATAACAAGTAGTAACTGGGATTTTGTAAGTGTAACAAAATGCAGTAATGAGCCAGCCCCCCAGCCATCTAGAACAATACAGAGTTGGACGGTCCAGAGTTTAAGTGCAGGAATAACCTATTATTTTGCAATGAAGGTAGGTGATGAAGTACCTAACTGGTCAGGAATATCCAATGTAGTAAGTAAAGCAACAACCGCCCCCGATACAACAGAACCATCAACAATAAATACATTAGCGACAGGTGTTGCAACCAGTAACAGTGTAGTATTAAATTGGACATCAGTAGGTGATGATGGAAATATAGGCACAGCAAGTGTGTATGATATCCGATATGCGACATATAGTATAACAAGTAACAACTGGGATTGGGTAAGTGTGACCCAATGCAGTGGTGTGCCCACTCCGTTGGTATCCGGAAATAATCAGAGTTATACAGTCCAGGGTTTAAGTGCAGGAATAATCTATTATTTTGCAATGAAGGTAGGTGATGAAGTGCCTAATTGGTCAGGAATATCCAATGTTGTAAGCGGACAGACAAATACCCAAGGTAATATAGCAATAGGGAAAATAGTATCAACATCATCAGTAGAAGGAGCAGGGTATGAAGCAACAAAAGCGATAGATGGTAATCCGGCAACCCGGTGGTCATCACAATTTAGTGACCCGCAATGGATAAAAATAGATTTAGCAGATACATATAATATAACTCAGGTAGTTCTAAAGTGGCAAGACGCATATGGTAAGGACTACCAGATACAAGTATCAAGTAACAATATAAATTGGACAACAATATACACAAAGACAAATGGAACCGGCGGAATAGAGACCCTTGGACTAAATGGTAGTGGCAGATATATCCGTATGTATGGAACAGCGCGAGGAACAAGTTGGGGATATTCGTTATATGAGTTTGAAGTATACGGGACAAGTGGGACAACACCTACAAAGAGTATAACAATAACCTACCCGAATGGCAGTGAAAATTTAATAGCCGGCAGTCAGCAGACAGTAACATGGACAAGTGCAGGTGGTGTAGGGAATGTCCTGATACAGATATCATTAGACGGTGGAACAAATTGGAACACGCTAATTCCCAGTACAGCGAATGATGGTAGTGAAGTGGTAACCCTGCCAAGTAGCGCAAGTAGTAATTGTTTAATAAGATTATTAGAGATAAGCGGAGGAACTACTGATACTTCAAATTCTAATTTTGCAATAACAGTAACAGGTCAGATGTCATTTGGAAACAATGGGAATCCGTGGAAAATAGGGGTAGTAATATCAACGATAGAAGCAGAGAACTATGATACAGGCGGTCAGGGTGAAGCATACAATGATACAACACCTACCAACATCCCAAATAAATACAGGACAAATGAAGGTGTAGATATAGAGGAATGCACTGATATCGGTGGTGGTTACGATGTAGGATACGTAGTACCAACCGAATGGTTAGAATACAGTATAAATGTGAATGAGACCGCAGAGTACCAGATAATAATGAGAGGAGCTATAGATGGTATAGCAAGTCCGTTCCATCTTGAATTCGGTTCGCACGGTGGAACCGCATATCGGACAACCCCATTAGTGAGCATACCTAATACCGGTGGATGGCAGACATGGACAGATGTAGAAGTTTCATCCAATGTGGTACTTACCGCAGGCAATCAGATAATGAAGTTAGTCCTGGACACTGGAGCAGGAGAGTATAATGGCAATTTCAATTATATTAAAATAATAAGATTAAGTGCCGATACTACACCGCCAGTAGTAAGTGTAGCAACAACAACAAACATAAGTGGTAATAGAGCGATAATAACATGGACGACAAATGAATTAGCGAATAGTAAAGTAGAGTATGGATTAACAACAGGTTATGGAAGTGCAACACCGGTGACGGATACTGGTGGAGTATATAGTCACAGTGTGCCATTAACAGGTCTTGCGGAGAATACATTGTATCATTACAGGATAGTGTCTGTAGATATGAATGGCAATACAACAACGACTGGTGATTATAGTTTTACAACAACTAAAAATGATATTGATGCTCCGGTAATAACCAATGTCCGAGCCAGTGTAACACAAAACAGTGCTGTGATAACATGGAATACCGATGAGAACTCGGACACCCAGGTAGGATATGGAACTACAACGGCGTTAGGCACAACAACAACATTAGATTCAACACCAGCCAGACTACACAGTGTTTCCATTACCGGGTTACAGAAAAACAAGACCTATTATTACAAGGTCTACAGCAAAGATGCATCTGATAACCTTGCGACATCATCACAATATAGTTTTAAGATTTTAAGTAACATAAAGCACAGGATATATACTTATTACTACGATGATGGGACAACAACAACTAAGATAGGAGCTTCAGCATCTGTGAGTTTAAAGTTCAAGCTGCAGGTATATAATTTAGATGAGGGTAGTTTAGTGACGGATTATACCGGTACTGTAACGCTTACAACGAAGAACAGCAAGGGTAGTGTCTTGGATACAACAGATTCAACATTGACCGAAGCAGATTCTGGTGAGAAAGATGTTTCAATCCCGTTCCGCAGCGATATAAATACAGTAGAACTAACAGGCGACGTAACAGCGCCGGTAGTGATAAATTTCAATGATATGTATATAGCGAAGTTAATAGGATATCAGGGTGGTTCAATACGTGGCGCCAACGGGTTAAGAATACTGATACCTACAGGTGTATTATCAGTAAATAAGTATTTAGCGTCAATAAAGACGAGCGCAGCACCTGCAGTCCAAAACACAATGAGGTATGTTAACACAGTAAATCCGATATGTTATGATTTTGGTGAGTTGACATTTAACAATAATGCACCGGTATTGAGCAACCAGACATTCATAAGAGCACTAAACATAACGATACCATATACAGCAGTGGATATAGGGACATTAGATGAAGATGGACTCAGGATATATTACTGGACTGGGACAGATTGGGATTTGGTGACAGGAGTTCAGATAGTAGATAAAACAAACAATACAGTAACCGCAACCGTCACACATTTTTCAACATACCGGATATTGGGCAGTTATGTAACTGCTGACATGAGCAATGTCCGGGTATATCCGAATCCATATAATCCAACGACAGCAGTTCTATGTAAGTTAAAAGTGACAAACCTGCCAATGAACAGCGTAATGAAGTTGTATACTGTGACAGGTGAGAAAATCAGAGAGTTGAAGGAGATAGATTTTGGTAACCTTGGCTGGCTCGAGTGGGATGGCAAGAATGATGATGGTGATAAAGTAGGCAGAGCTGTATATATATACCAGATAGAAGACACTGCCGGTAATAAGAAGACCGGGAAAATTGGACTAATTAAATGAGTAGGATTAATAAAACAAGAAAAGCATTTTGTAAATAGTAAAATCAGGTAGAGGTAAAGGTAAAGAGGATATTATGAAAAAGTATAGGTTGTTTTTAGCAGTTTGTATATTTGTGTTGTTGGTTGTATTATATGGAACAGCAAATGCTGCAATGCGAGGGCGGCCTAGAATAGTTGGTCATAATGCAGTAGCAGAGAATGGCTGGCCGTTGAGAGGAGATACAGCGCGGGTAGGAAAGTGGGTAATATCGGATAAAAAATTCTGGCAGGGTATGCGAGATCAATTCAACTATAATATTGGGAGAATATTTGTTTATAGAGATATGCGTAGTCCTACTGAATTCGGAGGAACAGGTCAGCCTGGAGATCTATGGTTAACTATTGATGAATGTATTGCCGAAATTGACAAACAAGTTCAATATGCAGAAGAACTTGGTATGTATGCACTTATTGAGTATGTACCTGTACCTACTGGAAAATATATGCACAGAGACGAACCATGGAAGACCGATTCACTTGAGTTCTGGGATAGAGTTGCACTTCGATATAAGGATAAAACCCATGTAATTTACGCATTGTCATCGGAGCCTGGTGGAGGATACAAGCCAGAATCTTATCTTTCGGATCCCGAGGGAGACGCTGGAGATGTAAAATGGCAAGAGGATGAATACCTAAGAGTTCGTGCAATAGCGCCTAATACGATGCTTAGCATGTGGGAATTTGCGGGGGCATATAGGGCATGTCCTGAATATATTTGTATGACTTATGTAGTAAACACATCAGTTGGTAAAATTGACTATAGTAATGCTTTTGTTGGATTTCATTTATACGGCATAATTGAAAAGGAAATAAAAGAATTGAGCGATAATTACCCAACTATGCCAACTGGAGGATGTAAGCTTAGTCCTGGTGATGATTCTCTTGATACTAAAATAGATATATGTTTACGCAATGGAGTGACTAGTTGGATTCTACTTAGTGGAACAGGACGACTGAATGATCCATTTGCTCCTATTGATGCTGCTCCTGTGATTGTAAGATGGTCCAAAGATCCATTAGCAGTTGATGGACCAACAACTCCCGACACCACACCGCCAATAATAACAATCACCTCACCCGCGAATAACGCAACAGTATCATCGTTCTTAACCGTAAGTGGCACAGCATATGACAATGTAGCATTAAGTAAAGTGGAGGTAAAGGTAGGCATAGGTGGGACATATACCGCAGCTAGTGGAGCATTATCACCATGGAATAAAACCGTAACATTAACAACAAGTGGTTCTAATGTAATATATGCCAGAGCGACAGATACCGCTACACCTGCTAATCAGAAAGAGACAACAGTAACAGTAACATACACTCCTGGCTTAAACAATTCACCCAACACACCAAACACGCCAACAGGAACTACAACTGGTAATATTGGTGTATCATATACTTACTCAACATCGGGAACAGACCCTGATGGTGACCAGGTGAAATATACATTTGATTGGGGAGATGGAACAACTAATGAAACTAATTTAGTTAATTCAGGTACCGGTGCGGGTTTATCACACAGTTGGACAGCAGCAGGAACATATCAAATAAAAACCAAAGCAACCGATAGCAAAGGTGCGGGTTCTGGCTGGAGCACTGCATTAAGTATAACAATAACACCTACATCAACCCAACATGCATATCATCCCGATAATACAAATTCAACAACACCGTGGCAGATATCTTCAGTTTTATTAAGTGCAACAACAATAGAGGCAGAGAACTATGACACAGGTGGTGAGGATGTAGCATATAATGATACAACACCAGGCAACAGTGGTAATGCATACAGGACAACTGAGAATGTAGATGTACAGGAATGCACTGATACCGGTGGTGGGTATAATATAGGGTGGACAAAACAAGGAGAGTGGCTGGAATACAGTGTAAATGTAAGTGAAGGTGGCGAATACCAAATAATATTGAGAACAGCCCGTGATCCTGCGGTCAACGATATAGTACATCTTGAATTCGTTCAGAACGGTGTAACTTATTTTGCAACACCATCAGTAAGTTTACCGGCAACAGGTGGTTGGCAGGTATGGAAAGATACAGAAGTCGTAAATTCAGTAATACTTCTCCCAGGTGACCAGATAATGAAGTTAGTATTTGATAATAGCCCGGCAACTGATTGTAGTAATATTAATTACATTAAAATAATAAAACTAACTCCCGATACAACACCACCGGAAGTAAGTGCGGTATCAACAACAAGCATAACCGGCAGTCAAGCAGTAGTAACCTGGACAACAAATGAACCTGCAAATAGTAAGGTGCAATACGGAACAACACTACCATATAGCAGTACAACAACATTAGCAAGTTTTGTAACCAGCCACAGTGTACCAATAACAGGTCTTACCGAAAAGACATTATATCATTACAGGATAATAACAACGGATATGAGTAATAATCCTACAACAACCGGTGACTACGTTTTTACAACAACAGCAAATGACCCTGATGCACCGCTAATAAGTAATGTCCATGCCGGCGTAACACAAGACAGTGCAGTGATAACATGGACCACTAATGAGCCATCAGATTCACAGGTAGCATACGGACTTACAACAGCAATGGGCAGTACAACTACATTAATCGCAACACTTGTCCCCGACCACAGTGTCCTCCTTAGCAATTTAGAGAAAGGTAAGACATATTATTATAAGGTTTATAGTAAAGATTCATCTGGTAACCTTGCGATATCAACACAGTATAGTTTCAAGACATCTAACCTACAACACAGAATATACACCTATTACTACGATAATTCAACGACACCTGCAAGTTTGAAGTTCTTGTTGCAGGTGTATAATGATGAGAACAGTTTAGCAACGGATTACAGTGGAACACTGACCATTAAGACAAAAGATTCTAATGGCACTGTAGTAGATTCAATAAATTCAACATTTATTGAGTCAGATTCAGGTGAGAAGAATGTTTCTATCCCGCTCAGTAAAGATATAAATACATTAGAATTGACCGGTGATACTACAACAACGATAATGATAAATTTTAGTGATTTGTATATATCAAAATTAGTTGGCAATAAGGGCGGAACAATAGAAGGAGTAGGCGGAATAAAGATAGTAGTGCCATCAGGAGTGGTATCCATAGGCAAGTATCTTGCAACAATCAAAACAAGTGTACCACCTGCAGTCCAAAACACAATGAGATATGTTAATACAGTTAATCCGATATGTTATGATTTTGGTGAGTTAACATTTGGAACTGGAAATGCACCGGTATTAGAAAACCAGGTATTTACACGTGCAGTAAACATAACTATACCATATACAGCAACGGACATAGGGACATTAAACGAGGATGGACTCAGAATCTACTACTGGACTGGCACAGATTGGGATTTGGTGACAGGAGTTCAGACAGTAGATAAGTCAAATAACACAGTAACTGCAAACGTCAGACATTTTTCAACATACCGTATATTGGGCAGTTACGTGTTTGCTGACATGAGTAATGTTAATGTGTATCCAAACCCGTATAATCCTGCCACGGCAGTAAGTGGTAAATTGAAGATAACCAATTTACCGATAAACAGCATTATGAAAATATATACTGTGACAGGTGAGAAAATCAGAGAGTTGAAAGAGATAGAGTATGGCAATCTTGGCTGGCTCGAGTGGGATGGCAAGAATGACGATGGTGACAAAGTAGGTAGAGCGGTATATATATATCAGATAGAAGACACTGCCGGTAATAAGAAGACCGGAAAAATAGGGCTTGTGAAATAAGAGAAGCATTATAGAGTTTATAGAGTTAAAAACCCGATAACCTTAAAACTCTATAACATACATTCACATTACTCATTACACAAAATTTAAAAGGGGAGGTTGTATTATGAAGTGGAAGAGTTTTTTTATGGTAGCAGTATTAATAATTGCAGGTATTGGTTTATTGGCAAATGTTTCTACAGCAGCAGTAATGTATGATGCTTTTGTGGAAAATTCTATGGTGAGTGTATTCCGTGACAAAGTATTTACCGGTAAAACTAAATCCATCGAACTATATGCAGCGAAAGACGAGTATGAACCTGCACAGATAATTATAATACCAAAAGGTAAAGAAGACTTGAAAGGTGTAAAGGTAGAATTTACAGATCTCAATGGTAAATTACCGGATAACACTACTGTTAAAATAAGCAAAACTAATTTTGAGTATCATAATGCGGCGTGGATAAACATAGATGCAGTAAAGTATAACCTTGACTTAAATGGTCCCCAAACACAATCGTTCCTAAATGCACGGCATCTTAAATCTTTAGATGAAGTTTATGGTTTTCGTCCTGACCCGTTAAAATCAGATAAAGTATTTGATGCACGTACTAATAAGAATAATACAGTCTGGCTTACTTTTTATGTACCTAAAGATACGGTCGCAGGAACATATACCGGGACAGTATCTATCATTCCAAAGAATGGTAAAAGAACAGACGTAAAGGTTTCTTTAAAAGTATGGGATTTTGTTTTAATAAAAGAATGTCCTGTTGAGTTAAACGCATGGGGAGACGATACGGTTGCTTCTAAAGTATTAGGGATAGATGAGTTTGAGTATAAAAAAATGATATCAAAACATATGATTAAACTTCATCGTGGCAATACATGTCTGGCATGGAATCCGCCATCTGAAGGTTCTTATGATACATTTGATAAACAGACAGAAGAACTTATGCATCTTGGCATGAATAAATTCTGGATTTTTATAGATATGCGGTATTTTTATCCTGAAGGCCCGCTTCGCACTAAGAACACCGACGAGCGCATGGGACCGGAACGGCAGGCAATACTTAAAAGAGTATATAACCATTTGAAGGAGAAAGGCTGGTTGGATAATTTTATGTTATTCACATGGGATGAACCTGATTTTACCAAAGCAGGCAATCTTGAGAAATGGCAGAAATCGCAGCAGGAGGTAAAAGATGCCGGATTTACAAATTATTTTACAGATTTTACCGGTCGTGCTTTAGGGTCTCTTAACCAGATGATAGGTTATCCCGGAATATGGTGTGCTCATCTTGGGCTGTGGGAAGGTGAGGCGACCGACTTTTTAATAGCAAGAAAGAAAGCAGGCGACAGAGTAGGCTGGTATTGGGGTGCGACATTAGTTGCTCCCGGATACATGCAGCATCATCTTTTAATAGAGCAAAGGACTATCTCCTGGCTTGCCTATAAATATGATATATCTTTATTTCCTATTTGGAATTATAACCAAAGTTGGAGAGGGTATGACTATGGCGAGCGGGACGGAGTGAAGACTTTTTGGAAAACCAACGACGAGTCATTCCCGGTAACCGGTTATACAAGAAATTATATTTTTCCCAATCCTACGCCGGACAAAAACAATCTGTTTCTAAGTTCAATCCGGGAAGAAGTTTTGCGTGATGGCAGGGAAGACAATTGTTATCTATATATGTTGGGACAATTAGTTGAGAAACACAAAAAAGCAGGAAACACACAACTTGCAAAAGAAGGAGAAGAGGTGATTACTAAAAGTCTTGAGATGGTTGCTCGAAATATGACAGATTATTCCACGACTCCTTCTGATATATATCAGGCAAAAAAAATGGTAGCTGAAGCTATTTTAAAGCTTTCAGATAAAAGATAGTGAAGGGTAGTCCGAAGTCCCTGCCCGCCGACGGTTTCTTGCCCGCCATAGATTTAGTGGCGGGGAAGCAAGCTCGTAGGTAAAGCAAGACTAATGAGGTTGCCGCGGTCGCGGAGTTTACACTGAGCGAAGCGAATGTGCTCCCTCGCTCTCACAATCGTTGTCAGATTTAATTGCAGAGTTTTACGAAAGTGAGGATATATATAAAACATAAACATGCAAACAAATTCAACCAGAAACAAAGTATTAAAAACATCAGTACCAATTAAAAGAATGGGTTCGGATTGTATTTATTGTTTACTTGGAGAAGGTGTCAGTTGTATGTTGTATTTTTGTAAAAAGAAATCTTTTCTTAATAAAAAAAGAGAAATCTGCGATGATGGTTTTAGAGGAAAATGCGATTATTATAGTTACAACACCTTCTCAATAGAGTAGATTGCAGGTAAATCTAAAATAAAATAACAGCTTGACAATTACATAACAGCGGTCGCATTACTATGCGACGGATTTTGATGTAGTTGCTTTTAGCAGATTGTAGAATACAAGAACATAAGAATGTGTTTTTTTTTATGCCTTCCGAGTGATATTTATTTTTAATAGTATAATTTTGCGTAAAAATGCAGTATATAAAACATTGTTATTTTCAATTCTTTGAGAAGAAATAGATTGTTTTATAAAAATATTTAATAGCGATTTTGCGTAAAAATAAATTATTGACAAAAAACCGGTAGTGTGTTATATATGTAGTAAAGAGTTAGTCCGAAGCCATTAGTCTGAGGTCGTGAAATAAGAGGCAGGAAACAAGAGTAAAAATATCTTGACAAAACAACAAAAATATATTATAAATAGCGTAGGAAAGGGCAAGTAATTAGAGAAGCAAAGTATTTCATATTGTTTACCCCGCTAACTGCGGGGTCATGTGCCCACGATTAACATCGGGGTTATGTTCTCGCTCGGTCCAGTAGGTCCGAACTCCGAGCATTAACTCAGTCGGTCCGGTAGGTCCGACTTCCGCGCAAAGAATCCGAAAAGGCTGCTCCCGAGAAATCGGGATGAGTTCGCAAAACCAAGGGCTAAGATAGTGAACGCCAACACAGGTTGCCGATAAGCGACAAACCACAAGCGTGTAAACCGCTTGTGGCTATCAAGCCAGCTAGGTTACCGAAAACAAAAGAAGTGGATTAGTGAATTAGTAAATTAGTGAATTAGGTTAAAAAACCCAATTAACTGATTGACTAATTTTCTAACGGACTTCTTTTTTTGTTTTATTGAGTCCCCTACTGGAGACCAATAAAACAATCCCGATAACATATTCAGTTATAAAAAAAATCGGGGTAATCAACTTTGAGTCCCCTACTGGAGACCAATAAAACAATCCCGAGTGGTAGGCGAGGGATCATCCATAAAACTAAATATTTATTCATATAAAATATAATAAAAAGGAAAAACAATGGGTAAATCTATTGAAAGTAAGTTAATAGAAAAATTAGTAATGACTTTAGTGTTGACACTGATAACGGTGTCTGTACATACTGCAACGGTAAATATAGATTACTCACAAACCAGGGGGAATCTACCACGATATCAAAAGTATACTACAACAGTAAGAAATACTCGGGGTCCTGTGGATACGCAGTTACTGAAAGACATTGATATGTCAGTAGAGAGAACATACTATTGGCCGAGTTTGATATGTAAAACAGAAGGTGACTACAACTGGAATTCTAATCAATATGGATTCATGGGCACCGATAATATTCTGGACAACATCATATCCCACGGTTCACAGCCATTAGTAACCATTGCTGATATTCCTTCATGGCTAACAGGCGAGACAGTATGGTATGGAAATGAACATCCCCCAAAGGATTATATTAAATGGGAGCAGCTGGTCAGGGATATTCTTACTCATCTCAAGGCGAAATATCCTAAAATTGTCTATGTTTCACTAATGAGTGAACCCACAGCAGAGTGGACCTGGTACAATGTTCTCTACCAACACACCGCTAATGCAGTCGTTGCGGTCAATGCCACTCTGCCTCCGGGTGTTGCTCCTATAAAATTGGGAGGCAACGGCCAATATTCTGACTATGCGATAGTTCCACTGTTCTTAGACTTCGTCAAGGACCACGGACTTAAGTTGGATTTTATTGATTATCATATCTACACCGATGATGCCAGTTACCTGGGACTCACCGCTAAAGACCCGAGAATCAGCGCTACAGTTACCAGGCAAATCAAATCGTGGCTGGACGAGAGAGGTATGAACGCCGAACTAATCATAACGGAATGGTGTACTTCAGGTAGGGACTACTTCGTAACAGGTTTCACTCCGGGAAATCTGAGTTTAGAGGCGTCTTGGAATGCATCAGGATGGTCTAGTCTCATGCAAACCGGTATCAACGTGATTCCTATGCAATTTGCAAACATGGACTACGCTCAGACACACGAGTCTATTATGGCGCCGGATAGAATAAAAACAGATGCCTTAAATACGACGACACTAATAACCACAGATGGGGTTGTGCTTCCTAAATACAACGTCTATAAGATGCTGAAGATGTCCAAGAACTATCTGGTCAGCGCGTCAAGTACAACCAATATATATTCCATTGCCAGCAAGGATAATTCGGGGGTCGCGTTAATGCTCTCTAATAATCAAAACGTTATGCAAACTGCGAGCATAAATCTCTCAAATCTTCCTTCCAGTTTTGGGACCGGGCCCATTCACTATGAGCGATATCTGGTGGATAATACCCACAGCAACTATGGTTACAACAATAACAATTTCCTTCTTGAAAAAGAGGAAGATAATTCCAGTGTTCCAGCTACTAACTCCTACAGTAAGAGTTTTGATATGGGACCGTATGCCACAACGCTGATAGTCATGACACCTACAGGTGGAACTCCTTATGTAACTGAAAAAATTGTTCCGACAGTAATAAACAATTTAGCAGTAACAAACAATTTTGCAACAAGTAGTTTAGGCAGTAGCAGTATAGTCCTAAGTTGGACAGCACCAAATCCTAATGATGATTATAGTACTACAGTGAGTGAATACGATATAAGATGTAGCAGTACTCTAAGTATAAGCGAGAGCAACTGGAAAGATGCACATTGTTTAGGTGGTCCTGTGCCAAAGGCAGCAGGTAACAATCAGACATATACCGTACAGGGTTTAGTTCCGGACACCAATTATTACTTTGCGATAAAGTCGTCAGATGCAGCAGGGAATTGTTCTGCGATATCTAATATTACCCCTGTTGTTAAAACTGCTGCTCTTACAACAAATATAGCATTAAATAAAACAGTAACAGTTTCTTCTACATACACGGATATATATTCAAATTATTCCGCGAATAGAGCAGTAGATGGTATTTTAACAACTCGTTGGGCATCACTGGGTAGTGATCCGCAATGGATATCTATAGATTTAGGCGCTACATATAATATAACTGAAATTGTATTAAAATGGGGAACAGATTGGTTTTGTACATATGCTAAAGATTATCTGATACAAGTATCAAATGATGGTTCAAACTGGCAAACAATATATACAAAGACAAGTGGTTCAGGCGGTATTGAAGATATAACATTAAATGGTAGTGGTAGATATGTAAGGATGTATGGTACAAAAAGAGGGGAGAATATCTCATATTGTTTATATTCCTTATGGGAATTTGAGATATATGGTAATTCAAATGCATCTGACCCTACCCCTCCTGCAATAACAATAACCTCACCGGCGAATAATTCAACGGTAACAGCATCGCTACTAACGGTAAGTGGTACAGCGTCAGACAATGTAGGGTTGAGTAAAGTAGAATTGAAAGTAGGAGCGGGTGGAACATACACTGCAGTTAATGGAACATTATCACCATGGAGTAATAGTGTTACATTGGCAAACGGTTCCAACGTAATATATGCCAAAGCGACTGATACATCCAATAATATAAAAGAGACAACAATAACAGTAACTTATACTATGCCACCCGACACAACACCACCCTCAGCGATAAACACATTAACGACAGGTGTTGCAACCAGTAATAGTGTGGTGTTAAGTTGGACTTCAGTCGGTAATGATGGTAATATAGGTACAGCAAGTGTGTATGATATTCGTTATGCAAATGTAAGTATAAATGAGAGTAATTGGGCAACAGCTACACAATGCAGTGGCGAACCGGTCCCACTGCCATCTGGAACACCACAGAGTTATACAGTCCAGAATTTAAGTGCAGGTATAACCTATTATTTTGCGATGAAGGTAAGAGATGATATGCTCACCAACTGGTCGGGAATATCCAATGTAGTAATCAAAGTAACACCACTTATAAAAATAATGCCCCTTGGAGATTCAATAACTGCCCGGAGCCCTAGTTATCGGACCACTTTATGGACATTACTAAATTCTGATCCTGTTCACCCGAATTATGATTTTGTCGGAAGTGCTACAACTGTCGGAGATACTTGTCCGGACCCAAATCATGAAGGACATAGTGGCATTAGAGTGCTTGGAATTGATACTGATATTGACACATGGTTAACGTGGAATCCTTCCGATATTATTTTACTGCACATTGGAACGAATGACGTGGGTAGTTATACAGGCGAACTACTCGCTGACACTACGAATAGACTTAGTGCTCTTATAGATAAAATCACGACAAAAGTACCCAATGCAAAAGTTTACGTAGCGTCAATTATTCCTATGACAAGTTATGATAATGCGCCATATCCACCCAAGACAACTACTGAATTATTTAATGAAGTTATTACATATAATGATGCAATTCCTGGGGTGGTAGCTTCAAAACAAAGCCAGGGCAAAAATGTTTATTTTGTTGATATGTATAATGAATCTAATATTATTCCTGCTACAGATCTTATTGATGGTTGCCATCCCAGCCAGTCTGGTTCCGATAAAATGGCTAATGTTTGGTTTAATCATCTTACAGAAATCCCGGGACCTACAATAACTGTAACCTACCCCAATGGTGGAGAAAGTTTAACAGTCGGAAGTCAGCAGACAATAACATGGACGAGTGGCGGGACAGTAGGGAATGTTAATATAGCTATCTCAACAAACAGCGGCACAAGCTGGGTAACGTATATAACCAACACTGCCAACGACGGCAGTCAACCGTTAAATATCCCAAATACACCAAGCACAACCTGCCGGATAAGGATACAGGAACTTGATGGTAGTCCAACAGACATGTCAGACAGTAATTTTACAATAACATCAATTCCTCCGACAGTAAGTATAAGTACAATTGTGGTTACAAATGGCAGTAATCCACCTGCGACATTAACAATAAAAGTAAATGCATCTGACACTGACGGAACTATCAGCAAAGTAGATTTTTACAGTAACGGTAATCCGTTATTACCGGCAGTTACAACTCCGGACAGTAATTCTCAGTATGCATATACATGGAACAATGTATCATCGGGCACTTACAGCATAACTGCAAAAGCAACCGATAATAGTAATGCAACCACGACAACGTCAGCATTGGTAGTAGTAATAACAAATAGTTCTGTTTCACAACAGCAGGCATATCCGAGTGGAGTAGCATGGTCAATAGGTTCAGGAACAACAACTATAGAGGCAGAAGATTATGATACAGTAACAAGTGGCACTGGTGAGGGCATAGCATATCATGATACAACCCCTGGCCAGGAGGATCATTCAAACATATTTAGGACAACCGAAGGTGTGGATATAGAAGTATGCAGTGATACAGGCGCTGGATACGATATAGGACATA
Organism: Elusimicrobiota bacterium; assembly: GCA_028718185.1. Taxonomy (NCBI): domain Bacteria; kingdom Pseudomonadati; phylum Elusimicrobiota; species Elusimicrobiota bacterium. The sequence continues at coordinate 47,234 of JAQUMH010000009.1, read as the reverse complement.
CAATACCCGGAGAATGGTTAGAATATAGTATTAATGTAAATCAGAGCGGCACATATAGAATAATATTAAGAACAGCCCGTGATACAACAGTTGACGATAGTGTTCATATTGAATTTGCCCAGAGTGATGTAAAATATCTTCAGACAGCTTCAGTAATCTTACCTGGAACAGGTAACTGGCAGGTATGGACAGATGCAGTAATCGCAACAAATGTAACACTTAATGCAGGTAACCAGATAATGAGGTTAGTGTTGGATCCTAGTGCGGCAGTTTATTGTAGTAATTTTAATTATATTAGTTTAATAAAATTAAATGCAGATACACCCAATACAGTAGAAACACCAACGATAAGCCCGGGAGCAGGGACATATGCAAGTTCTGTTACAGTAACCTTAGGTTGTGCAACCGGCGGAGCGACGATAAGATATACAACAAATGGAACAGACCCGACATCATCGTCATTGCTATATTCAGCACCATTTACATTAGCCCAGAGTGCGACAGTTCGAACACGTGCGTTTAAAACAGCAATGACCGATAGCTCAGTTAATAGCGTGGCATATATAGTAATACCACCCGTTTCACTACAACAGTCATATGGTAACAACGGTAATCCATGGCAGATAGGAATAGCAACAACAACGATAGAGATTGAGAATTATGACACGGTAACAAGTGGTTCTGCTGAAGGAAAAACATATTATGATACAACCCCCGGCAATTTAGGTGGTGCATACAGGACAAGTGAAGCAGTAGATATAGAGAATTGCACTGATACCGGTGGTGGTTACAATATTGGGTATGCAGTATCCGGTGAGTGGTTAGAATACAGTGTAAATGTGAGCGAGACTGCTGAATATAAAATAATAATAAGAGCATCAAATGGACAGGGGAGTATTGGAAATCCAATACACCTTGAATTTGGTGTTCATAATGCACAAGCAAATATTATAACACCACCGGTAAGCATACCTGATACGGGCGGGTGGAGTACGTGGACAGATATAGAAGTCTCATCTAATGTGTTGCTTATTTCCGGTAACCTGATAATGAAGTTAGTAATGGATTCCGGTAGTAAAGATTGGAACGGTAATTTTAATTATATCAGTATAATAAGACTAACTAACGACACTACACCGCCGGTAGTAAGTGCGGTGGCACCGGCAAACATATCCGGTAGCGGCGTAGTTCTAACCTGGACGACAAATGAACCTGCGAACAGCAAAATAGAATATGGTTTAACAACAAGTTATGGTAGTGCGACGCTGGTAGCAGATACCGGTGGAGTATATTCACACAGTGTTACATTAAACGGTCTTACTGAGAATACAGTCTATCATTACCGGATGGTGTCCGTAGATATGAATGGTAACACAACAACGACAGGTGATTACAGTTTTACAACAGGTGCGACTGATCCTAATCCGCCGGTAATAAGCAATGTACGTGCCAGTGTAACAATAAATGGTGCAGTTTTAATATGGACAACTGATGAGAACTCAGATTCGCAGGTAGGATATGGAACTACAACGGCAATGGGCATAACAACTTCATTAGATACAACACCAACAAGGTTACATAGCGTTTCAATTGGCGGATTACAGAAAGGCAAAACCTATTATTACAGGGTTTATAGCCGTGACCCATTTGGTAATCTTCAAACATCAGCACAATATAGTTTTACGACATATAACAACAACTTAAAACACCGGATATATACCTATTACTACGATGACGGGACAACAACAACAAAAGTAGGAGCATCAGCATCTGCGAGTTTAAAGTTTAAATTACAGGTATACAATGTAGATGAGAATAGTATTGCGACCGATTACACCGGCACACTAACACTAACAACCAAGAACAGTAAAAGCAGTGTTCTGGATACAACAGATTCAACATTAACAGAAGCGGATGCAGGTGAGAAGGAAGTTTCTGTTCCATTCCGTAGTGATATAGATACTGTAGAGCTGACCGGTGACACGACATCGCCTATAATTATAAATTTCAATGATATGTATATAGCAAAGTTAGTAGGCTACCAGGGTGGTTCAATACGGGGTGTTAACGGATTAAAGATACTGATACCTACAGGAATCCTATCGATGAACAAGTACCTTGCCTCAATAAAGACGAGTGCAGTTCCGTCGGTCCAAAATTCAATAAAATATATTAATACTGTCCATCCGATATGTTATGATTTTGGTGAGTTAACATTTAAAGAAAGTGCACCGGAATTAGAGGACCAGGTATTCACAAGAGCAGTAAATATAACAATACCATATACAACAGCAGATATAGGGACATTAAACGAAGACGGACTCAGGATTTATTATTGGACCGGAACAGATTGGGATTTGGTAACAGGTCTGCAGACAGTAGATAAAACAAACAACACAGTAACTGCAACCGTCAAACATTTTTCAACATACCGTATATTGGGTAGTTATTTATCTGCTGATATGAGCAATATAAAAGTATATCCAAACCCATATAATCCGGCAACAGCGGTTCTGGGTAAATTAAAAGTAATGAACTTGCCGGTAAACAGCATAATGAAATTGTATAATGTATCAGGAGGATTAGTTAGAGAATTGAAAGAGATAGATTTTGGCAATCTTGGCTGGCTCGAGTGGGATGGAAAGAATGCCGATGGTGATAAAGTAGGTAGAGGTATATATGTTTATCAGATAAATGACAGTGCCGGTAACAAGAAGACCGGGAAGATAGGACTAATCAAATAGTCCTTGCCCGCCATCGGTTTCTTGTCCGCCAAAGGTTCCCTGCCCGCCAAAGGTTCCCTGCCCGCCAAAGGTTCAGTGGCGGGAGTGGCGGGAGTGGCGGGAGTGGTGGGCGATGTCCAATGTCCAAAGTTAAAAAAATTGAAATTAATGATAGATATTAGATGACTATAAAATTGAGAGACTATGTAAAATCCTAATATCTTTATCTTAGTTTTTTTAATCGAATAATCTAAATAACAAATTCCGCATTAATTTCAGTATCCATTCATTAATTACATAATTACCTTAATGTAAAAACCACTTGACAAAATGCTGTTTTAGTGTTATACTAAATAGTAGGAAACCATATATTTTTTTGAATAAAACTTAAACCAAACAGTTAAGGTTAATTTATAGAAACTGTTTTGACGGTTTAAAAATTGTTTGTGACAATAAGATGGTAGAAAATACAGTATAATTGGTCATTGCGAGGGCGAAGCCCGTGGCAATCCCGAAGGTTGTGAGTGTAAGCGAAGTAATTTCAATAGATTGCTTCACAATATGTCTGTTCGCAATGACTACAAAGAATAGGTTAATTGGGGAGGGAGATTTTAAATGCCAAATGTAAAAATTTCTGAAATAGCAGAAAAAGCAAGGGTTTTACCGAGTACAATCAGGCATTACACCGATTTAGGGATTATTGAGGTATCGGAAAGAACAGAAGGCGGACAGCGTCTTTATGATGAAGAAAAAACGCTTACAGTTCTTGCTCAAATAAAACATCTTTCGCTTCGCGGGCTTACACTTACTCAAATAAAAGATACTTTAATCGGTGGTGTGAAAAAGCGGATGCTTATAATAGACGATGACCCTGACGTAGTAGATTTAATCAGGGCGATTTTAACTGATGAGCAATGGGAAGTTAAGCATGCACCGGACGGGTTTGAAGCAGGCAAACTGCTTGTTGATTATTTGCCTGATTTGATTACACTTGATTTAGTTATGCCGGGTATGGACGGGTTTAAAGTATGCCAGAATATAAGGAACGACCCGCGTACCAGTAAAATAAAAATAATTTCAATTACTGCATACGATACGCCGGAATATAGGAACAAGATTTTACAGGCAGGCGCCGACGGTTATCTGGCAAAACCTTTTACCCCCGAAGAACTTCGAGCAAAAATAAGAGAGGTTCTAGGGGAAGTGGAAGTGAAAAGATAGAGAGACTGACGTTAAAATGGTAAATACAAATACATTACCTAAATATAAAACAATAAGATTAAAAGATTACGACTATTCTTTGGATGGTTATTATTTTGTAACAATATGCACTAAAAACCGTAACCCATTATTTGTAGCCGCACCATCTAATGGTGCCAATAAGTTTGTAACCAATAAGTTTGTAGCTGCACCATCTAATGGTGCCAATAAATCATTAAAGGAAATTGTAAAAGAAAAACTAAATTTAATAAATAAATATTACCCTGGTGTTAAAATTGATTACAGTGTAGTTATGCTAAACCATATACACATAATATTTGTTTTAGAAGATTCAAAAATATCGTTAGCAAAAATTATAAATGCATTTAAATCATGGGTTACGAGAGATATTAAGAAAGGATTAGCATCGCAAGGCGATGCGGCTACAAAAGGCGATGTAGTTACGAGTATTTGGCAGCCGAACTATTATGAACATATAATAAGAAATGAAAAAGCATTAACAAAAATTAGAGAATATATTCAAAATAATCCGCTTGTAGATAATATTAATTTTGAACAATTTTATGAAAAAAAATAAATTATTTTATTTTACATATTTTTGTCTCAGCATTATATTGTTTATTTTTATATTTTCCACTAACATATACTCCGCCACCTGGACGGAGACTACAGCATCTGACTTTGGTGATGGGTATTTAGTTCAGGTAGATACATGGTCAGTCCCTACCAGTGTTCAGATAGCGTCTACTACAACTAATTGGTACGACATAAGATGGTCCTATCGTAAGGCGATAACAATAACTAACTCTACCGCTACATTAGTAAATTATCAGGTATGGATAGGTACAGGTACAGGTTCAAATCAGATAGATGCAATAGGCGCAGACCTTGACGCCAAATTACAGGATGATTATGACGATATAAGATTTACTGATAGCGATGGAAAGACATTATTTAATTATTGGATTAGTCCGTCAACAGCCACCAAGACAACTCCTACCGGATTTTGGATAAAGATATCCAGCATACCTGAGACTCCGGCAGCAAAAACGATATATTTTTATTATGGTAATACTTCAGCGGCAGGAGTATCATCATTTGATAGTACCATGCAGAAGATATCTACGGTTACGGTATTTAACTCGGGTGATAATCGTATTGCAGGTGTATGGCATTTTGATGAAGGCAGTGGAACAGCAAACGATTCATCTCCTAATGGTAATAACGGGACGATACATGAAGCAACTTGGGAAGGAAGTGAGGGTAGTCAATATGGCGGAACAAGCACCGCAACAATTAAGTCTTCAGGTAATTGTCTAAGATTTGACGGTTATAATGATTATATAGATTGTGGTAATAATGCAAGTTTGAATGTTGGAATTTCATTTACATTAACAGCATGGGTAAAACCCTCAAATACTCTCGCTTATCGTGCAATTTTAGGAAGAAGGACTGGTTACAGCAGTGGTTATGGGTATCTTATGGGTGCTGAGGTTGGTGGTGGATATCATATTAACATAGGTGGCGGCTCAAACCATTCTGCCGGCTACGCAAACAATGCTGCTCTTGTTACAGCAAATACTTGGCAAATGGTAACTATTACATATTCGAGTGGTTCTTTTGGTGGTGGCAGTTATGGTCAATATTTATATTATTACAATGGAAGTTGTTTTGACCATGAGGATAATACGGATCAGGTAGTTATTACTAGCTGCGTTTACTCAGGAACCGATAAATTAGCAATAGGCGATGGAGATGCAACTACCACTGGAACTCCTTTCTTAGGTCTTATAGACGAAGCAGCGATATATACAGCGAAATTATCTACTGGAGAGATAAAGGCAATATATTATCGTCAAATGTATGTGGCATCACCACCGACCGTTAGTGTAGGAAGTGAGCAAAATTTATACTATTCTACGGGTTCGTATGCATCTCATCGTGAGAATACGGGGTCTAATGTTACTCAAATAGATTCTGTTTCTTTCAGTTCAGCGGGAGTTATTGGCGGGACACTTAGTATGCAGGTTCGTGCATCCAATACAAGTTTCAACATAGGAGATGCAACACCCGTATGGGAAGATGTTTCTAATGGCGGCGACCCGACAGCAGTAGGTCAATATATTCAATACCGTTCAACATTTACGACATTAACATCCACAACCACACCTGTTTTATACGATGTCACTATAAATTATACCAGTGATACAACTGCACCTGCAGCAGTAACAAACTTAACATCTTTATATAATTATGGTGACCAGATAACACTCAGGTGGACTACACCCGGCGATAATGATGTTACAGGCACGCTTCAGGTTGGCAGCCAGTTTGACATACAATATTCTACATATGTGGTTTCATGGGCGACATATGCAGTAGTAGGTGCGACTAACGTATATATATCAACCAGCGGGGTAAATCCCGGTCAGTATTGTTATAAAACAATCGCAGGACTTATGGCAGGTACAAGCAGTTATTTTAGGATATGGACAGCAGATGATGTTTCAAATTGGTCAGCCGTATCCAATGCATGTACAGCATATCTGGCTTTATCTCCGATATCAGCCCCTGAATTGTATTATCCCTCAACAGCGGTTTGGACAAATGCAGATAAATTTGATTGGAGTAGTGTAACTAATGCTACTTCATATTACATGCAAATAGATGACGACATAAATTTTGGTTCGTTAAATTTCTCATATGAAGGTGTCCCATCATCTGCAATAGTAAGTGGTTTACAAGAAAATATCCAATACTATTGGCATGCAAAATCAAAAGATAGTAGTAGTAATTATAGTTCATGGAGTTCCACCCGTTCATTCAGGTTAGATACAACTCCTGCCGTGTTTAGTAACCCGCAGGTTAAATTAACCACAGGACCTTGGGTGGCAAATACGTCGACAGCATATGTAAACGTATCAACGCCGCAAATACAGATAAATGTTCAGGATGCGAATTATTCAGGATTGCGGGTAGGGCAGACTGAGACAATAGCGAGTAGCGGGTGTGTGTTCTTGATGCATTTGAATGGTAGTGCAACCGACTCTTCAGGGTATGGTTGTGATGGTACAGCAATAAATGGGGCTGCATGGGCAAATACTCCTACATGGAAGACAACCGGTGGTACTGAGGATATGTTATATTGTGATGGGACAGATGACGGTGTAATTTGTGGAACTAACACAATTATAGGTCTTGATAATGCATTCACAGTTTCCGCATGGGTGAAACAAGTAACGCGAAAAGATTGGCCGGCAATTGTTGCAATACCGAGATTTGGTGCTATTGCATCATTACACAGTATATTCTTAGGGACTAAATCTAACACAGGAGAACCGGATTTTTCAGCAGGAAGAATAGGGGTTATATCTGACGACATTGTGTATGGTCCGACTGCAATACCATTAGGAAAATGGACACACCTGGTAGGAACATTTGATGGTAGTTATTTGAAGTTATATAAAGATGGTGTGGTGTGTGGAACATCAACAATAAGCGGTACTTTATGTATCTCAACTTTTTCAGTGAGAATGGGACGAAGTTTGAGCGGTAATTATTTCAATGGTTATATAGATGAAGTTGGTATATGGAACAGAGCATTAAGTCCGGAAGAGATAGCGGTGATGTACAATTCCTGTGCGGTAAAGTATTCAACAACTGCATGGGTGAATGGTTATGGGATAATTACCTCAACATCAACAGAACCTTTAGTGCTTACAACAGGCAGTGATGGAACAACATCATTGCAATTTTCAACTGCAACCGCGATACCTCTTATACATAACTCATCCGCATTCGGTACTTTATCAAAAAACCAGGTACAGTTTTTAGCCCGTGACGAAGCAGGTAATCTTGCCGTATCTGATAGTTACACGATAAACGTAGATACAGTCCCACCGTCGGCAATAACCTCACTGACAGGACTTGCTAGTGGTAGTAATATAAATTTATATTGGGTATCACCCGGCACAGACGGAACAATAGATGCAATATCTAACGGTCAATTTTTGATACGGCGTGCTACATGGTCGGTTATTCCAAGTAATAGCAAATGGGGTTTTGGATATGAAACCACCCTGCCGCATGGAATAGCGGAAGAAGTCCGGATAGATACAGCCACGACCTCTTCACTACCACAATTATCGTATTGTGCAAATACATTTACAAATTTAACAAACGATACAACGCATTTTTTTAGGATATGGACAAGAGACATAGCGGGTAACTGGTCAAGTTTATCCAATGCTTGTACGGTATATATACAACCATCACCAACACTATACTGTCCGTCAACAGCGCCATGGACAAATGCAAATATCTGTGACTGGAGTGATATATCTGGAGCAATTGGATATTATTTAGAAATAGATGACGACATAAATTTTGGTTCGCCTGTGGGCGGTTTTGGAGATGTTACCCCGTCATCAGCAGTGATAACTTCTTTATCAGAAAATACACAGTACTATTGGCATGTAAAAACGAAATATAGTGCTAATAATTATGGTGCCTGGAGTTCCACCCGTTCATTCAAATTAGATACAACTCCTGCCGTATTTAGTAACCCGCAGGTGAAATTATCCACAGAAACTTGGGCGGCAAATACAGCATATGTAAACGTATCAACGCCGCAGATACAGGTAAGTGTTCAGGATGAGAATTATTCCGGGTTAATTGTAGGTAAAACAGAGTTGGTAGCGAGTAGTGGTTGTGTGTTATTGATGCATTTTAACGGGAATACTACAGATAGTTCAGGTTATGGTAATGACGGCACAATAACCGGAAATCCTGACTGGCAAGATATTTCTTCGTGGAAGACAGGAGCTAACACTGAAAGTACGTTATATTTTGATGGTTATAATAATGAATATGTTAATTGTGGTAAAGGATCGGGACTTAACGAAATAACGAACAGTATGTCAGTATCACTATGGGTAAAATGGATACGGCCCTTTTGGTCGTGCCAGCAAATAGCAATTGGAAGGACAAATGACTTTAGATTTGGTGCTGTAGCAAGCAGTTTAAATTGGGGTGTTTATGCATCATATGGTGGGGTTAATAAGTGGGCACCTGCCGCTGTTGTCTCGGTATCACAAAACGTATGGCATCATATGGTATATACATATGATGGTGCAACAGCAAAGATATATAAAGACGGACTCTTAGCAGCGCAGGGAAGTGCGTCCGGTGTTTTGAGTGTGACTAATAATTTATATATTGGCTTAATACAACCTGCAACGGATTATTTTGGAGGGTATATTGATGAAGTAGGTATTTGGAAACGTGCGTTAAGTCCGGAAGAGATAGCTGTGATGTATAATAGTTGTGCTGTAAAATACTCGACAAACGCATGGACAAATTCACAAATAATATTATCAACAACAACCGAACCGACAGTATTTACAACAGGCAGTGATGGAACAACATCATTGCAATTTTCAACTGCAACCGCGATACCTCTTATACATAACTCATCCGCATTCGGTACTTTATCAAAAAACCAGGTACAGTTTTTAGCCCGTGACGA
>JAQUMH010000009.1:0-37663 GCA_028718185.1 Elusimicrobiota bacterium | reverse complement strand
ACCACAATTATCGTATTGTGCAAATACATTTACAAATTTAACAAACGATACAACGCATTTTTTTAGGATATGGACAAGAGACATAGCGGGTAACTGGTCAAGTTTATCCAATGCTTGTACGGTATATTTGAAAGTTGCAATTGCCCCGGCAGCAGTAACAAACTTAACATCTTTATATAATTATGGTGACCAGGTAACACTCAGGTGGACTTCACCTGGTGATAATGATGTTACAGGCACGCTTCCGGTTGGTAGCCGGTTTGCCATACAATATTCTACATATGTTGTTGCCTGGGCGACATATTCAGTAGTAGGAGCGACTAATGTATATATATCAACCAGCGGGGTAAATCCCGGTCAGTATTGTTATACAACAATTACAGGACTTATGAATAATTCAAGCAGTTATTTTTATATATGGACACAAGATGATACGTTTTTGTGGTCAGCAGTATCCAATGCATGTACAGCATATCTGAGTTTATCTGCGTTATCAGCCCCTGCATTATATTATCCATCAACAGCAACTTGGTCTAATGCAGATAAATGTTATTGGAGTAATGTAACAAGTGCTACTTCATATTATTTGCAAATAGATGATGATGTCGGTTTTGGTTCGTTAAATTTATCGTATGAAGGTGTCCCATCATCTGCAACAGTAAGTAGTTTATCAGAAAATACAACATATTATTGGCGGGTAAAATCAAAAGATAGTAGTGGTAAATATAGTGCATGGAGTTCAACTCGTTCATTTGATTTAGATGTAACCGATGCCGTATTTAGTAACCCGCAGGTTAAATTAACCACAGGACCCTGGGTGGCAAATACGTCAACTTTATATGTAAATGTCTCCACACCGCAGATACAGGTAAATGTACAGGATGCGAATTATTCAGGGTTAATGGCAGGTAAAACAGAGTTGGTAACAAGCAGTGGTTGTGTTGGATTGTGGCATTTAAATGGGAATGCCGTAGATTATTCAGGTTATGGTAATGATGGAACAATAGATTCAGCACAATGGGATAGTATTACTACGTGGAAGACAACAGGCGGTAGTGAAAATATGTTGCTTTTTAATGGTAGTAATGACCGCATAGATTGTGGTAATGCAGTAAGTTTAAGAAATTTTATTAACAAAATGTCTATATCATTGTGGTCATATCAGACAACGGCACAAAATGCTAATCTTAAGATAGCGGTAAGCAAAGTAAACGATTGGGAATTTGGCGATATTGGTGCAACTCACGATTGGGGTTTTTATGCAGTTAATCTTTCAGGGGATCATTGGGTTGTTGGTGGTGTCTCAACAACACGTAATGCGTGGCATCATATGATATTTACATATGATGGCGCAGCAGGGAGGATATATAAAGACGGGGTATTAGCTTTAGAGGTAGCGAGGACAGGTAATATAAGTGTAACTGCTGCTGACCACGTATGGATTGGTGCCTTGTCTGGTAATACTTATCCCTTTGATGGATATTTAGATGAAGTGGTTTTATGGGACCGGGTCCTAAGTCCGGAAGAGATAGCGGTGATGTACAATTCCTGTGCTGTAAAATATTCATCAAGCGCATGGACAAATTCTGCAATAATAACATCAACATCAACAGACCCGATGGTGCTTACAACAGGCAGTGATGGAACAACAACATTACAATTTTCAACAGGGACCGCAATACCATTCAAACATAATTCATCTGCATTTGGTACTTTATCAAATAACCGGATACAGTTTTTGGCCCGTGACAAAGCAGGTAATTACGCCGAGTCAGTTAGCTACACGATAAATGTAGACACAGTCCCGCCGGCAGCGATAACATCTCTTACGGGTCTTCTTAGTGTTACTAATGTAAATCTAACATGGACATCACCCGGTACAGACGGGACAATAGATGCAATATCTAACGGCCAATTTTTGATACGGCGTGCTACATGGTCAGTTACTCCGGAAAGTATGTGGGGATATGGATATGACACCAAGCCGGCAGTAATAGAGCAGGAAGTAATAATAGATACAGGTACAACTACTGCATTACCTGCTGGTTCGCTTTGTAGGTATACAAGTGGTGGTTTATCAACGGCGACAACATATTATTTTAAGGTATGGACAAAAGACACGGCAGGCAACTGGTCAACCCTTTCCAATGGTTGTACGTTTTATGGGGGAGATGTGACTGCCCCGGCAGCAGTAACAAACTTAACATCTTTATATAATTATGGTGACCAGGTAACACTCAGGTGGACTTCACCCGGCGACGATGATATCACAGGCTCGCTTTCACCTGGCAAATTTGCCATACAATATTCTACATATGTTGTTGCCTGGGCGACATATTCAGTAGTAGGAGCAACCAATGTATATATATCAACCAGCGGGGTAAATCCCGGTGATTATTGTTATACAACAATTACAGGACTTATGACACCCGCAAGCAGTTATTTTAGGATATGGACAGAAGATGATAGTTCATTATGGTCAGCCATGTCCAACGGATGTACAGCGTATATGAGTACATCTACATTATCAGCCCCTACGTTATACTATCCCTCAACGGCGGTTTGGTCGAACGTAAATAAATGTGTTTGGAGTAGTGTAACAAACGCTACTTCATATTACCTGCAAATAGATGACGACATAAATTTTGGTTCGGTAAATTTTACATATGAGGGTAAATCATCATCTGCATCAATAAGTGGTTTATCAGAAAATACAACATACTATTGGCGGGTAAAAACAAAAGATAGTAGTAGTAAATATAGTTTCTGGAGTTCCACCCGTTCGTTCGATTTAGATACAACAGATGCCGTATTTACTAATCCGATGGTAACAACATCTTCAGGAGGTTGGGTGCCGAATACGGCATATGTAAATGTTTCTACACCCCAGATACAAGTAAGTGTTCAGGATACATATTCCGGATTACAGATAGGTCAGACAGAGTTGGTAACGAGCAGCGGCTGTGTTGGATTGTGGCATTTAAATAGTAATACTTTGGATAGTTCAGGTTGTGGTAATGATGGGTCACTCGTTGGTTCACCTAGTTATGCAACTGTTTCTTCCTGGAAGAAAACAGCTGCTACTGAAAAAATTTTAAATGTAGTTGCTGCGAATACTCAATATGTGGATATTCCTACTAATGCAAGTTTTGCAAATTTAACTAACAAATTAACGGTATCAGTATGGGCAAGACGGACAGGCGGTGCAGTTCAGCAAATAGCGGTTGCGAGGAGTACTGATTGGCGGTTTGGTGATCAGGGTGACGGAACTTGGAGTTTTTACGCACCTTCTCCGTGGGGTGCAGGTGCAGGAGGATGGTTCCCTTCTGTTGGTGTAGCAGTACCAGCGAATCAATGGCATCATATGGTATTTACATATGATGGCGCAACGGCAAGGGTATATAAAGATGGAATATTAGGAAGTCAGAAAGCTGCGACAGGTAATTTGCTTACAACTAATAATATAGATATTGGCGGGTGGGCAACATCAATATGTTTTACAGGATACTTGGATGAAGTTGGGATATGGGAGCGGGCATTGAGCCCGGAAGAGATAGCAGTCCTGTATAATTCCTGTGCTGTAAAGTATTCAACAAATGCATGGACAAATTCCGCAATAGTAGTATCAACAACAACAGAACCTTTAGTACTTACAACAGGCAGTGATGGAACAACAACATTGCAATTTTCAACAGGGACCGCAATACCATTCATACATAACTCAGCTGCATTTAGTACTTTATCAAAAAACCAGGTACAGTTTTTAACCCGGGACGCAGCAGGTAATTATGCCGAGTCAGCCAGTTACACAATAAATGTAGATACAGTAGCACCATCAGCGATAACATCGCTTACGGGACTTGTTAGCGGTAATAATATAAATCTATGCTGGGTATCGCCTGGTACAGACGGGACGATAGATGCTTTATCTAACGGGCAATTTTTAATCCGGCGTGCTACATGGTCGGTTATTCCAAGTAATAGCAAGTGGGGATTTGGATATGAAACTACCTTACCGCATGCAATAACAGAAGAAGTCCGAATAGATACGGGAACAACCTCTTCAATAACTCAATTATCGCTTTGTTGCTATACATTTACAAATTTAACAGGCAATGCAACATATTATTTTAGGGTATGGACAAGAGACCAAGGCGGCAACTGGTCAGATTTATCCAATTCCTGTACTGTGTATATGCCTGTGTTGTCACCGCCTACATTATACTACCCATCAACAGCGACCTGGACAAATGCGAATACCTGTGATTGGAGTGATGTGGCAGGAGCATCTGCGTATTATTTTGAAGTAGATGATGATATAAACTTTGGTTCGCCTGTACCAGGTTTTGGCGATGTTACGCCATCATCAGCGATAATAACTTCTTTATCAGAAAATACAAAATACTATTGGCATGTAAAGACAAAAGGTAGTAATGGTGCATATGGCGATTGGAGTTCCACGAGGTCATTCACATTAGATTTGACAGATGCTGTATTTGGTAATAATCCGCGGGTGAAAGTAGCAGGTATGTCAGCAACAGCATCCTCTGTAGAAAATAACTATGGCTATGATTTTCAACCGAATAACGCAATAGATAGTGATGTGTCAACACGCTGGTCATCAGCATATAGTGACCCGCAATGGATAGCCATAGATTTGGGTCAAACATACAACATAACGCAGGTGGTCCTTAAATGGGAAGCAGCATATGGTAAAGATTATACTATACAAGTATCAGCTAATAATACAGATTGGTCGACAATATACACAAAGTCCGGCGGAACAGGCGGTACTGAAAATATAACATTAAGTGGTAGCGGTAGATATATCCGTATGTACGGGACTGTAAGAGGAACAGCTAATGGATATTCGTTATGGGAGTTTGAAACTTGGGCGGAAAATACGGCATCGACATATGTAAATGTGTCAACGCCACAAGTGCAGGTAAGTGTTCAGGATGCGAATTATTCCGGATTGCGGGTAGGGCAGACAGAGACAATAGCGAGTACCGGTTGTGTTTTATTGATGCATTTGAATGGGAATACAACAGATTATTCAGGGTATGGGAATGATTGCACGCGAAAGAATGGAGTTACTTGGTCCAGTACCCCTACATGGAAGTCAACAGGTGGTAATGAGTATCCGTTATATTTTGATAAAACAGATGACTGGGTATATGTTGATACAGTAACATATCCAACAGCAAATATGTCAAATTTAAATTTTGAGCGAACAGACCCATTTTCATTTTCAGTGTGGCTTAAACCGGATCTAAACAATAAAACACTAACTCAGATTGCATTTTGCAACATGACCGATGCTGCGCTTACAGGATATAATTTCCAGACGAATTATGATTATGTGAATTCAATCCAAGTCACAAACTACATATCGTTCTTTCTTAATAATACATGGGGCACAAAATCTATTGCCGTAAGTTCCAAAGTAGCCACCAAATTAAATGATGGTAGTTGGCATCATTATGTAGTAACATATAGCGGTTCAGGTGTAGCAAGTGGTGTAAAGATGTACGAAGACGGACTTGAAATTGGTCTTGCAGCCAAATATGATAATTTAGGTGCTAACACTATAAAAAGTGCAGACCCTTTAAGTATTGGTGGGCGTGCCAATGGTAGTCTATTATATCACGAGATTTTTAGCGGATATATTGATGAATTTGGAGCATGGAACAGAGTATTGAGTCCGGAAGAGATAGCAGTAATGTACAATTCCTGTGCTGTAAAGTATTCGACAACCGCCTGGACTAATTCAGCGATAATAACATCAACAGCCACGATGTCTACATCAGGAACTGATGGAACTACGGCATTACAGATTTCAACGGCTTCTGCAGTACCATTTAAACACGGTACAAATAACATGATACAGTTTTTAACCAGAGACGAAGCGGGTAATTACGCCGAGTCAGTTAGTTACACAATAAATGTAGATACAGTCCCACCATATACAATTACTTCACTATCAGGGCTTATTGTTGCCACTTCGTCAGGAACAATAAAACTTGCATGGTCAGCCCCCGGTAGTGACGGACCTACGGGTAATCTTGTAAACGGCTGTTATTATGAAATCAGGTACTGTACATCAACTGCCAATCGTACATGGACATTTATGGCAGTAGTTTCTTCGCCAACTTCAACTGATACAATAGCACCGGAATCATTTTTAACAACAACTTTTTCAGATTTGGTTGGTGAAAATACTTATTATTATTTGATTAGGTATCATGACCAAGCAGGTAACTGGTCTGCACTTTCTAATGAGGCGACTGCATATTCACAGCCGCTAACTTTAAGTGTCGATATTACTGCCGGTGATACACAAAGTTTAGGAAGGGTTAATATAGGGGATTCAACCCAAACAGTTACAGCAATTCAGATAAAAAACGATGGCAATGTAACGGAAAATTTTGCATTAAGATGCGAGACAGCAACAGCAGGAGGTTCCCCTTGGTATAGTAATGAAACATCCACAACAACCCTTGATAGTTTTCTTTTAAAAGCTTTATTTAATAGTACTATGCCTCAAATTAATTATTTTAGTTTAAGAGATATTGTTTCGGACAATGAATATCTTCTTCCTATAGTAGATGGAAGATATTCAGATGATGATAACGGATTAGGTGTTACCGCAGGCACTTCTAAAAATTTATGGTTACGGCTTGATTTGCCCGGTAAGACATCAACTATTGCTACACAAACAATATATTTATACATACAAGCCCAGTCACCATAATTCATAATTAAAGAAGATTAAAGATTTAAGATTGAAAATTAAAGATTAAAGTAGTTGCCCGCCATTGATTCAGTGGCGGGCTGAAGTTGTATATCGGTAGGATTCTTGTCCACCAAATCATAAATAGTGGGTGTGGATTTCGATGTCAGTTGTAGTTGCTTGCCCTTGGCAAGCGTTAATAAAGTAAAAAGTAGCCACAGAGTCCCACACAACAAATATGCGGGACCTACGGCTCTGCTCTGCTCCCGTGGTTATGTAGTCGCAGACCCTCGGTCTGCTGAATGTTGTCTTGCAAGTATCAAAGTAAGGAGGACAATGAAAAATTTCAATAAATTTCTTTTAGTTTTTTTAATCTTTCAATCTTTTAATCTTTTAATTTCCCAATCTCTTCATTCCAATGGAATTTCAACAAATTATGCTGATATTTTTATAGCTAATCTATCAATAAACAAGGAATATAATCTTAGAATTTCATACAACCAACCATTGAAAGTAATGAATAGAAGTGATAAAAAAATAGAAGTGCGTATTGTAGTTCAAGTTCCTCTAAAAGATAGTTTAAAATCTGATTTAGAACCAATAAAAGATATTACATGGATAAGTGTTTTGCCGGACAGGTATTTTTTAGAACCTCATCAAACAGGAGTTTCGGATGTAATTATAAAAATCCCCAAAGACAAAAAAATAAGAGGACATAAATTTCAGGTAAATTTGAACATATGTGGTTATCCTGCTGTAGAAAAGAAGGGTGGTATTACATTTGTGCCATCGCTTCTTTCGAAACTAAAGTTTTCGATTAAAAAGTAAGAATAAGTATAAAAGCGTCCGGGGTAGAGCACCATTTCATGGTGCCAATAAAATTGAAGCATCGCAAGGCGATGCGGCTACAATAATTTTTGGTAATATTGTAATTATTTTTAAAATACATGAATAAAAAGTATATTTTAATCTTAATCTTAATTATTTTTGGTTTTCTTCTTTATTCAGATACACTTAAAAATCCGTTTTTATGGGATGATGGATTTTTTATTAAGGACAGTAACTTCATAAAGAAATGGGAAAATACCTGGGTATTTTTTTCGCCGAAAAATTATTTTAAATATACTCAGGACCTTACATATAGACCTCTGCCGTTTCTTGTTAATATTCTAAATTATAAATTGTGGGGAGTAAACCCAATAGGTCATAGACTATCTAATATTTTTCTCCATATAGCAGTTGCCATACTGTTATATTTTTTGGTTATGTGCTTTTTCGCAGAAAAAGACACCCCCCTGCCAGTTTTGAAGAGCAAAACTAGGGGGGTCGCATTATTAAGTGCCCTGTTTTTTATTGCTCATCCTGCGAATAACGAAGTTGTAAATATGGTTTCATTTAACGAAACCCAGCTTTCCACAATGTTTTTTCTGCTCTCGTTTCTTTGTTACGTTAAATCAAAAAACAGATTGCCACGACCCAATGAATTGGGTCTCGCAATGACTAATGAAGTTGACGTCATTGCGAGGCAACGCCGAAGCAATCCCTACAGTTTTGCCGTTATAGGTTATTTCCTTGCTGTTTTTTCCAAAGAAACAGCCATAACACTTCCTGCTGTGATAATTCTGTATGATCTAATAATTAAAGAGAAAATTCGGATAAAAAAATATCTACCGTTTTTGGCAGTAGCAGTTTTCTATCTTATTTTAAGATTTTTTATATTCAGGCATCCGATGGAAGCAATGGTTAAATACCCCGGTAACAGTTTTACCACAAACATTTTAACAATGCTTGGAAATATACCGATATATGCCGGACTAATCTTTCTACCTTTTAATTTGAGCATGGAACATAGAATGGAGACGGTCCCTATCTTTTTAGAGACACAAGTGATTGCAGGGTTTTTATTAGTAATAATTTATTTAGTGATTTTAGTTTATGCCTACAAAAAGTCCAAATTAACATTCTTTTGGTTGATGTGGATACTTATTACTTTTTTACCGACATCCAATATAATTCCAATGCAAAACATTGTTGCTGAAAGATATTTATATCTTCCGCTTATAGGATTCTGTGTTTTGTTAGCGATGTTATTGCTAAAAATGTCACAGATTGTCATTGCGAGCGTAAGCGAAGTCGAAGATCCCACCCATGGGGCAATCCAATTGTTGTCATTGCGGGGTAAATTAGAGCGTGCCTGCCCGCCAACGTTTCAGTGGTGGGGCAATCTTATGGGATTGCTTCACGATAAGTCTGTTCGCAATGACAAGCATAGAATGTTCGCAATGACAGCTTATATTGGTATTGATTTAGCCATTTGTATTCTTGCATTTTTTTCCGTTCTATTAATTAACCGTAATCGCGACTGGAAAGACGAGTTTTCTTTTTATTCAAAAACATTGAAGCAAGTTCCTGACAGTCCTGGTGCAAATGTAACCATGGGTTTGCTTTATGCAAAAAATAAAGATTTCTCAAAAGCATTTGAATATGTAAATAAAGCACTAAAACTTGATCCGAAATTAATTGAGGGTCAGGAAGCATTGGCTTCAATTTATCAGGATACCGGTGAATATGATAAAGCGGTTAAAATTTATGAAGAGATGGCTGAAAATAAAAAATATATGCTTTATAAAGCACCGTTTCTAAATCTTGGAATAATGTATAAGACAAAAAAACAATATGGTCGGGCGATTGAAAATTTCAACAGAGCGATTGAATTGAACCCGCTGACAGCAGATGCATATGCTTATCTTGCAGAAATTTACGAAGGACAAGGGGATGCTGGTAAAGTTGGAGAATATTATAAAAAGGCTGAAAATGCAGACCCTGATAATTATGTTGCTTTAAATGCGCTCGGAATTATTTATGGACAGGAAAACAAATTTGAAAAATCGTTAAAATATTTCAAAAGAGCAGCAAAAATTAGACCCAATTCCGCGGAAATTCACTTTAACATCGGTTATCTGCATTTTCTGTTATATGAGTACGGAGAGGCAGTGAAAGAGATGGAAACAACACTTAAACTTGACCCGGATTACAAAAAGGCAAAGTTTGTAATTTCACAGATTAGTGGAAAATCACGCATTTCGCAGTGAACTTGCGGGGGATTTGTAAAATGAAGTCATCAAAAGTTTATAAAACAATAGTTTATCTAATGCTCGGGCTGACTGCCCTGCTTTTTCTTATAGCAAAAATCCACGAAGATGATATATGGTTTCATCTTTCTGCCGGAAAATATATTTTAAAAAATTTTAGCGTACCATATCTTGATTCGTTCTCATATACTGCCGTAAATCCTTATATTGATTCTCACTGGTTTTATCAGATTATACTTTATGTTTTTTATAGCATTGCGGGATTTTTTGGAATATTTTTATACCAGTTGCTGGTAATAGGTGCTATATTTTACATTCTGTTCAAATTGGGAAAGAAATCAAATTTTTATATTTCAACTTTTTGCATTTTTCTTACTTTAATTATAGCCAACCAAAGATTTATGATGAGACCCGAGATGTTTTCATATCTTTTCGCGATATTATATATTGTAATTCTTGAATCATTCCAAAAACAAATATCCTTTGATTGTCATTGCGAGGGACGAAGTCCCGTGGCAATCTCAAGGGATTGTTCCAGGAGTGGAATCTTCGACTTCACTGGCGTTCGCAAAAGAATATTATATCTTTTACCCATTCTACAGATTTTCTGGACGAATACTCACGGATTTTTTGTTTTTGGACCAATAATAATTGGGTGTTATTTTATTGGCGAATTGATACAGCAAAAATTATTATTTTTACATGTCATTACGAGCCCGAAGGGCGTGGCAATCCGCCCCATTTTATTATCACTAATTTTATCCACTTTAGCATGTTTTGTGAACCCCTACGGCTACAAGCTTGCGCTTTATCCCTTTTTGCTTGCCGGAGAGGTTGGGACAATAGCATCGCCGTACTTCAAAAGTGTAAGCGAACTTGCCCCGACACTTATAACCGGTATCGGAAGTTTTTACAAATCGGCATTTGCAATTTTAATAATTATTTCATTTTTAAGCTTTTTCGTATGTAAAAAATTTTCTCTGGCTCGTTTTATGGTATATATTCTGTTCCTATATGTAGGTTTCATTGCAGTCAGGAACACGGCATTTTTTGCTTTTGTATCTGCTTTAATAACCATTGTTAATTTTGAAGAAATGAAAATATTACAGCTTCCCATTGACGATAAAGCACAGAAAAATCTGGGATATATTTATATGGTTTTTGTGATATTTTTGTCCGCATTTTTATCTTTTAACATCACAACAAACAAATACTACAGGCACGAGAAGTCGGTCCAGCAGTTCGGCATCGGCAAAATAGGTATCTTGTATCCTACGGGAGCTATTGAGTTTATAAAAAGCAGCAATTTGCAAGGTAACGTTTTTAACGATGCCATACCCGGCGGATATTTTGTCTGGAACTGCTATCCTGAAAGAAAAGTTTTTGCCGATGGCCGGCTGGAAATTTACGGTGAAAAGTTTCTGGCAGAATACAAAAGCGTTACGGATAACCCGGATATTTATTGGCAGAGAATTGCCGACAAATACAAAATTGATTATGTCCTTTTGCAGGCACTGTCGCCGCACTCTAAAAATTTAATAAAGCATCTGTATAAAAATAATTTATGGAAACTGGTATATGTTGACGAGGGGGGGATCGTTTTTGTTAAAAGTGACTTAAAAAAAATCAAACCGATGTTTAATGAATTAAATCTTGACCGTTATTCGGAATATGATAAACTGCTTGCCATGATTTCATATGCTAATTTTTTCTTTTATACGGAACAATATGAAAAAGCCCGCCTGCTCTATATTAAAGTGCTGGAATCAGAGCCGAATTCAGTTGAGGCATATATAAATCTTGGAGCTGTTTTTATGGCGGAAAAAAAATATAATGATGCGATGAACTGCTATCGGCTATCAATAAAAAATTCGTCAAAGTACGCCGAACCGTTTCTTGGACTTGCTGTTATATATCTTAATCGGAAAAATTATGTTGCGGCACTTGAAAGTGTGGGATTTGCACTTAGGCGTAAACCCGTTTATCCCGAAGCGCAGTTTTTGCTTTCCTACATTTATCAAAAAAGCGGTCAGTTCAAAAATGCGATAAATGTCTATAAAGAAATGATTTCAATGAATCCGGCAGATGAAAAATTGTATGATTCGCTTGGAACAGCATATTATTTAAAAGGCGATTATAGTGAAGCACTTACACAATTCAAAAAAGCCCTGGAAATAAATCCTCAATATAATGAGGCAAAACACCATTTTGATGTATGTTCGGATAAAATTAAGGAGATTGAAAGGGGGAAATAAAAATGATGAAAGTTAAAAGTACTGCAAAGTGTCATTCTGAGTCATCAGATGTCATTGCGAGCGTTAGCGAAGCAATCCCAAACACAAGAGAGAGATTGCTTCACGATAAAGTCAGCCTGCCTGCCGTCAGGCAGGTTCGCAATGACAGGCAAAGCAGTCATTCTGACCACATTCGCTTTGCTCAGTGTAAACTCCGGGAAGAATCTCGTATTAAGATTGCCACTGGTTTTGCACTCGCAATAACATTTTTACTGCTTATTACTGCCCGTCTTCACGCTGGCGGGGTTTCTGCGACATTTGCCGACCTTATTCTTGAAAACCTGCAAATTGGTGAGAGTTACAATTTACGGGTTCTAAAAAAATGTCCGATGATTATTCAGAACAAGGGCGGTAGTACTGTTGATGCTATTATAACGGTGGATTTCCCGAGAAAGGATAAATTAAAAGAGGGATATGAAGCGATACCGGATCTGGAATGGGTAAAAGTTGTACCGGATAAATTTCGACTTGGACCAGGAGAGAAGGGTATTTCCGATATTATAGTTACTATTCCCAATGATGAAAAACTAATCGGCAAACATTATCAGGTTCACCTGATTAGTGCAGGTTCTCCTATAGGGCAGCAGGGACAGGTGACGATAGCAACCGGTAGTCAGACGCGATTTAGATTTTCAATAGGAAGTATGGGACCCGAATCGCTGAAAAAAGAGAAGAAAAATAAAAAGATGCATACACTAAATTTTGAGTTTGACCCCGTAAATATCACAATTAAAGATGCCATTGAACTCGGCAAAAAGATTGATCTCAAAAAAGAGAAAAATGTCCGGCTCAAGCTTATCAACAAAGCGACCGAAACGCTTAAGTTAAAAATTAAAGCAGTTACATATGATATTAATATGTACGGTTCTGTTGAAAGCGGCTATGAGCTTGGAAACCCTGATTTTGTAAAAGTTAAACCGGAAGATATTATGTTGGAAGGTGAGACAATTGAAAAACTGGATGTATTCATTGAAATTCCTAATGAAGAAAAATATAAAAATAAGAAATATATTTTTCTGATAAAAGCGGAAGTTATAAATGAAATTCCGGTTGAAATTGTTTCCAAACTGTATGTAATTACTGGTGAATAGTAGAACACGAACTAAACTGTATGGTTTACCTAAAAATATAAAAAATTAATAAATTAATAAAGTACTTGACAAAATGACACTTTTGTGTTATACTACATAGTGGAAGAGAGAAGTTAAGGTTAACTTCAGCCCAGCAGTGAAAAAATTACAGGATGAAACAAAAATAGGAGGTGAGTAAAGTGAAAAATGAAACAAATTACGAACGAACACTCGTCCCGACAAATCGGAACGAAAAAAATCTAAATAAAAAGGAGGTGATAAAAATGAAAAAGATTATGAGTTTATTGTTGGTTATTGGAATGATGGTATGTATATCAACCCTGTCGCATGCAACGGCAAACCCGGATAGTTTTACATTAACCGTTGATGTAGGCGGTACTAACTATTCAATTGACATAGCATCTACAACAGGTAATTTCAGTTCTGTTAACCTTGGTGCGCAGGCTTCGCTTTATATAGGTACTGCCTCAAATGACGGCAACGTCATAGCAGACTGGGAAGTTAAGGGAAACAACGCGGTCGGTGATAATACATGGACGCTTGCTAACACTGCCGCTGCCAACACCTATTGTTTGATGATAGGTACTTCTGCATCTAGTGGAGGTGCGGAGCCGGTATGGTTACCCGGTGCTGTAGGTGCATATGTAAGTAGTGTTACGACATCTCAGGCAGCAATGACGTATACCAATGGTATTACAGTAGGTCAGCAAGTAGGATTGTGGGCGCGTATTTCAATGCCTACCACTTCAGGAGGCACAGCTACGCACACAATGACAGTAAGTATTTACGCAACAGCTGACTAGTGTAAAGACAGTTTAATGTGTTAAGGTTGTTTGTACCTTTGTTCTTTGAAATACCAGGGACAGATATGTCTCTGGTGAGAAAGTAAGGAAAAGGTATGGTGTAAATCAGAAAAACCGGTGAATTTGATTTGCCCATCAAAATTCAAAGTTATAGTGTTTTAGAGTTCATAGAGTTTTTAACCCTATAACCCAATAACTCTATAACGCGAAGAAGGTGGGTAAGTTAAAATCCATCAAAGATTAGAAGTTTGTTTTGCCTAGTCCGTCTATTAAAATGTAGTTGCAGAGCATTAGCTCTGTTAAAAAACAGCAAAGTTTCACTTTGCAGCTACAAAAGAATAGGCGGGACTGGTTAAGCAAATAAAAAAAAATTCTTCCCCCGAAGAATAAATCCCGATAAACGTTGGGATTGGAGGACTTCCGTGCCCGCTCGTTTTCTTTATAGTGATATAAAGGTTTCATCTTTAATCATTGATATAATTGATGTGATTTTTACCTCTGTTACAATAACAGGGGTTTTTTGTTTATATATAATTTTTGGTATCAATACGAGCGGGAACGGAAGTCCTAATTCTTCGGGGGAAGAAAGAACTATCTGCTTCCCGCTCGTTTCTTTTGAACATAAGAACACAATAACATATAAACTTATTACTTTAAGTGGTAAAAAATGGGCGGGCACGGAAGTTTTCTTCGGGGGAAGATATTTCTGTATGTCCGCCCTTTCTTTCTCACTTATTGGGGCGGGTACGGATGTCCTTCAGGAATTCTTCGGGGGAAGATATTTTGACAGGCCTGTATCCGCCCTTTTAACTAATAACCAATTACCGAATACTAATGTCATTGCGAACGAAGTGAAGCAATCTAAAAATGAGATTGCCACGGACTTTGTCCTCGCAATGACAAACAAAACGCAGATTACGAGCGGGAACGGAAGTCCTAATTCTTCGGGGGAAGAAAGAACTATCTGCTTCCCGCTCGTTTCTTTTGAACATAAGAACATAAGAACAAATGAACACGTGAACGCAGTTGCAGTCTCTGGGGCGGGTACGGATGTCCTTCAAGAATTCTTCGGGGGAAGATATTTTGACAGGCCTGTATCCGCCCTTTTAAATCGCAGATTACACAGATTATTAGAACAGATTATGCAGATTACGAGCGGGAACGGAAGTCCTAATTCTTCGGGGGAAGAAAGAACTATCTGCTTCCCGCTCGTTTCTTTAACTAATAACCATGAACACAAGAACACAAGAACAAATGAACACGTGAACGCAGTTATAAATTTTGCGGGCGGGTACGGATGTCCTTCAAAAAATTCTTTGGGGGAAGATATTTTGGCTGGCTCCGTTCCGTCCGCAGCATATAATTTGCGGGTGGGCACGAAAGTCCTCCTGTCTTTGGCAAAGTTCGCCATTGGCGGAAATTTCTTCGGGGGAAGAAACGTGACTTCTGCTCACCCGCTTAGGTATATAATATGAACAGAACTCTTAACCAGATGACACTTAGTGTCACCCTGAACTTGATTCAGGGTCTATATGACATCCTAAAAGCCATAAAGAAATGGCAAAGGATAGTTCTGTTCATGTTTTTAATCTTTAATCTTCAATCTTCAATCTTCAATTATGTTTATGCTGCAAATCCTGATTCAATAGAACTTAGTTGCAGACCTAACTTCGGACCACCGACATCAGTAACGGATTTAGCAGCATCAATTGGAACAAACGAAGGAGAAATAAATCTTAGCTTTACTGTTCCGGCAGAAGACCCGGCACCATGGTATGGCGAACTTGTGCTTGACTGGCCGTATCAGGTAAGATATTCAACTAATTCACTGTCAGATTTATCAAACAACACAACAGCATGGTGGAACCAGGCATCGGAATATCCACAAGGGTGGTCAGAACAAGGTGATAGAAATAATAATGGAAATAATGGTTGGGGAGATGAATATGGTTATAAACGGTTTGAAACACTTACATTAACATCAGATTATTATGGTAAAGTTGTTTATTTGGGAATTAGGGCAGAAGATTCAGGACATTATTTAGCGACTTCTTTCAATATCTCATCTGCTACTGTAATGGATATTATTGTAAAGCCGCCTGCGGCAATTTCTGACTTAACAGCACTTACAGGAGATTATGAAGGAGAAATTCTGCTTCAATGGACATCACCTGGCGACGATGGTACTATTGGAAATCTTACAGGACAATATATAATTAAATATGCTAATCAAATTATAACAAATAGCAATTTTAACACTATTGGTACTACGATAACAATAACAGCAACTAATGTTCCTCCGCTTTCTCAAAGGACGTTCCTTTTAGCTGACCTTACACCTGGTGCATCTTACTGGTTTGCAATAAAAGCGGTTGATGATGATTTCGCAGGTTTATATTCAGTTTGGAATTCTACTGCAGATGTCGCAAATGTAAATACAAAAGCGTTTGCATCTGCTGCAATTGATGACGACCCTCCGGCAGCTGTTACCCTTTCAATTGGCAACGTTGGTTTTAATACAGTTGAATTGAAGTGGAATGCACCAACAGAAAATGTAGGTCGTTCAAAAGACCTTACAAACGGTTATTATGATATAAGGTTCTCATCAGCAGGCGCTATTCCTACTGATACTGCTTGGAATGTTCCGGTATATAACAGACGGTTTATTTCAACCTCAACCGTTGTCAATGCTCCTCAGTCATATACTGTAACAGGACTTGCAGATAATACAACATGGTGGTTCTGTATGGTTGTTGGCGACGAAATACCTAACTGGTCAGGTTATTCAAATTCACCTTATGCATTAACATCTGACCAGACACCACCTGCAAAGGTATCCAATTTTGCAGCAAAACCGCTATATGAGCCAAATGGCAGGGAAATACAACTTAGCTGGACTAATCCGACTGATGCCGACTTTAAGGGTGTTTTAATTGTTTATTCAACGGGGGCACCTTCTGCGTTTATACCTGTTGCAGGGACTAATTATTCAGTTGGTGATTATAATGGGTATATTATTTCTACCGGAACAGCGACATCGCTTGTCCATTCCAACTTAATACCTGAAGTACAATATTATTACAAAGCATACGCATATGATTTAAGACCTAACTATTCAGTTGCTGCTTCAACAACAGCAATTGCACCGTCTGCTACTGACAGGATTCCTCCAAGAGAACCTCGTGATTTGAAAGTAGCCCTTTCATCAGATGATAAATATTTAACTATTACCTGGGATGCTGTAGTTAAATCAACAGACGGTACCACTGCAACAGACCTTTCTCACTACACACTTTATCGTTCAAGTGCTATAAACGGGACAGCAACAACCTGGACAATACCGATAAATGTAACATCTACAACTACTTACACAGGTGGAAATCTTTATTATTACTGGCTTACAACTCACGACCTTTCTGCGAATGTTTCAATACCATCGGCAAGGGTAGATTCTTCACCAGAAGGATATATTTCATTCTATGATTCAACAGAACCAAAGACTTCTATTTCAATTGCAAAGGCAATATGTAGCGTGCTTTATAAAGAAAGCAATTCTTTCGGTGAAGATGTTTACTTTGATGTCGTTCACCTTACAACTGAAGAGACAGGAAAGATTGTAAAATCGTTTGCATTTATTCCTAAGAAAGCCATTTCTGAAGAAGTCATAACGGGACTTCTGTTCTCAAGAGCGCTTGCTGATGTTAAGATATCTTACGATATTTCAAATGGTGTTGTAAGAACGCCGTCTATGGCGCCAATTCCTGAAAATCAGGCAAAAGACAATTTATCGCTGTTCTGGTTTAACGGTGTTGAATGGGTGAAAATCGGCGGCGAAGTTGACACTGCACAACAAACAGTTTCAATCAAAACCAAGAAAGGCGGGAAATATCAGGTCCGTCAGTCAATGAGAGCAGCAGGATTTACATTATCTAAGGTTTACCCGAGAGTCTTTACACCGAACGGTGATGGCTGGAATGATGTAACTAACTTTATATATGAGGGTAATGACTCAGGGCTCAGCGGTAAGATTTTTGATATTAATGGCGCGTATATTTCCGATATGCTTAAAGGTGATACCGAGTCCTCATTGAAGTGGGACGGTAAAAATTCATCAGGCAAGACAGTTTCTTCCGGAATTTATATTTATCAGATAGAAGCGGGCGGTAAAGTATTTAATGGTACGGTTGTTGTAGCGAAGTAATAACAATTGAAAGCTTAAAAAGATTAAAAGGTTGAGAATTGGTGAATAAAATGAAAAACAAAATTAATAACTATTTACTGAATATAAATAACAATTACAGTTTTTCTGGGCTGGCATGGATGTCCTCAAATTCTTCGGGGGAAGAACAGATGATACCTGCCAGTCCGGATATGAATTACTGGGCGGGCACGGAAGTTTTCTTCGGGGGAAGATATTTCTGCTTGTCCGCCCAGTTATTAAAATTAGTATTTATGATAGGAAACTAATATGAACAGAACTCTTAACCATATATTGAATTCATTAAAAGCCATCAAAAATTGGCATAGGATACTTCTGTCCCTGATTTTTGTTTTCACTTCCTGCTTCCTACTTCCTACTTCCTGTCTCTTTGCCGCTTTTGATGAACTGAACATTGGCGCGAGACCGCAGGGTATGTCAGGTGCCTTTACTGCTGTTGCCAATGATGCTAATGCTCTTTTCTATAATCCTGCCGGAATGACACTTTTGAAAAAAGCAGAATTTACTTCAAATTATGGACGGCTTTTCATGGGGCTTGACGATAATTCTTCTATAGGTTCATCTTTCTTGGGTTATGTACAACCACTTGGAAAATATGGTACACCGGGATTCTCGTGGTATAACCTTACATTATCTAATTTATATGATGAAACTGCAGTTGCATTGTCATATGCGTATCCTGTTACAAAGTATCTTTCAACAGGAATTTCAGTTAAGAATCTTTCAAGAAAATTTGGAAGTGATGATTACACGAGAACTGCAATTGATGCTAATGGTAATACACGGCTTGACATTGAAGGAATTTCGGGTGACCCTGTGTTTGATAAAGGTAAAAAATCATCTGCTTTCAGCGGCGATTTCGGTATTCTATATTTACATTCAAGCAGTCTTTCTTTCGGGTTTTCTGCACAAAATATTACAAAACCTGATATTGGTCTTTCAGGTGAAGATAAGATTCCTTCAGTTTATCGGATAGGTGCAGCATATAATAAACTTAGTTATCTACTTTCACTTGAAACGGTTAGCAAAGGCAGTGATTTGAATGTTCTTTTAGGCGGAGAAAAATGGTTTGCAGAAAAAAATATCGGGTTAAGAGGCGGTTTGTCGCTTGGAAGTCGCAGATGGAATAACATAACAGGCGGATTAACAGTAAAATTTGATAATTTTTCGTTTGATTATGCGTTGTTATGGCAGCTTTCAGGTATAAAAGATACACTTGGTACTCATAAGATTGCGCTTAATATAAAATTTGGCAGACTACGATTGACAAAAGATGAACAGAATTTACGCGAAGAAAAAGCAGCGAAAGTTAAGGCTGAGTTGGAAGCGAAAAAGGCGCTTTTTGATGCAGAAAAGTTCCAGAAAGAAGCTGAAAAAATAAAACTGGAAATGGAAACCAAACTTAAAGAAGCTGCAAAAGTAGAAGAAGAATCCAGGAAACTGCAAAAAACAAATACTACACAGGATTTGGAAATAGAGAAAATTAAGAAAAAAGATGAGTTAGAAAAATCGTATAAAGATGCAATGCTTTATTATCAAAAGAGAGTCGCACAGGATGCTGAAGTGCCTGAAAGACTTTTATTGCTTGACAAAGTCATAAAAAAATACGAAAATAGAAGTATAGACATATCAGATGCTTATAAAGAAAAGGAAACAGTAATAAAAATACAGATGCAGGCGAAGAGTGATTACGATTCTTCATTTGATTATTACAGACGGCTTAAAGAAAGAGGTGCTACAGAACAGGAAAAGAAAATACTTCTTTTGAAGATAATTGAAAAATATAAAGGCAAAGGAGTAAATATTTCAGAAGCCGAAAAAGAGTTAAGCACGATTAAATAATCCATAGTTGAAGTAGTTTCTTTTATGTAGCGGCTTGCCCTTGGCAAGCCTTATAGTGTAGATGCACCGCCTTGCGGTGCTAAATGTAGCTACTAAGGACTAAACCCCATGACCATAAAAAACCGGTTAATTATTTCGTTTGCATCAATGCTTATCATAGTAGTGTTTATAGCAGTGGTTCTTTCTATGCGGGGAAAAATACTGAGATATTATCTTATGCAGTCAGCTCAGAGTTATTCGCTTATGGCAGGCATCAGGGAGATACAGTATTATCTTGATAAATCTGTATCTGCTTGTGATTTTTATTTTGTATTAGGCGAGGAATCCGAGGAGAGCAGGTTTTATGAATTCTCACAAATGCTAAAAGAAAAAAACGATAGTTATTTAGCTCAGTTAAAAAATTATAAAATAAGTAAAAATGAGTATAACGAATATGTGGAAATTGCTAATTTGTGCGATACTTTGGTAGCAAAGTATAAAAATATTATAGCTATTTACGCAAGTGGTAAAAAAGGGAAAGCAATTTCTGCGGTTGATGAGGACATTATTCCCTATTTAAATAAAACCAGAAAAAACATTAAAGATATTTACGAAGAAAAGGCATCTGATTTTAAAGTTGCTGAAAAAAGGTCACTGGAAATTGAACAAATAAACTTTTTAATATCATCAGGTTTGTCTGTTATGGCGGTTGTTCTTGCAATAATCCTTTCAATAATGTTATTCCGTTCCATTTCAAGTCCGCTTTCCAGGTTGCGGGAAGGTGCAGAAAGGATAGGTAATGGTGATTTTAGTTATGAGGTTAAGCTTTCAGGCAATGACGAGCTTACTTTGCTTGCGAAAGTATTTAATAAAATGGCACAGAATTTAAAAAAATCGGAAACTCAAATAATACAGATGGATAGAATGGCATCTCTTGGTAGGCTTGCAGGAGGTATTGCTCACGAGCTCAATAATCCTCTTACGGGTGTTTTAGGACAGTCACAAAGAATTCTCGAGAAACTTTCACCTACAGATCCGTTAAGAGATACAATTGAGAAAATAGCTAGAGCGGCAGAGCGGTGCAGGAAAATAACAAAAGATCTTCTGGATTTTTCCAGGCAAAAGGATTATCATTTTGAACAAGTTAGTATTACTGAAGTGATTGATACTTGTTTGGGAATTTCATCGTCTGATTTAACAGCGTCAAAAATAAATATTGTTAAAAATTACGGTAAAAATATGCCCAAGGTCGCCATATCTACCCCGCATATTCAGCAGGTGTTTTTAAATATTATTACAAATGCAATACAGGCAATGCCTCACGGAGGGGTGCTTACAGTAACAACCAGTCGTGATGCAATGGTATTACCAACATATGTTAATGTGACTTTTGTTGATATGGGCACGGGAATTACCAAAGAAAATCTGACAAAAATATTTACACCGTTTTTTACAACGAAAGACCCGGGTAAAGGTACAGGACTTGGGTTGGCAATATCTTTTGGAATAGTACAAAGACATAAGGGGAAAATATTAATTTCAAGCGAAGGTGAAAGAAAAGGCGCAACATTTACAATAAAATTGCCGACCGGAGGATAGATATGATAAATTATAAAAAAAATGTCCAATGTCCAATGTCCAATGTCCGATGTCGATGGCTTATATTTATTATTTTTGTCATATTATTGACTTCGGACTTCGGACTTTGGACATCGGACAGTCTCTATGCTCAAGGTTTCCAGCTTGGTGAAACAAAACCTAAAATTATTACTCCTAATGGTGACCATAAAAATGATATTTTTATTGTTCCATATGAGACAGATTATTCTTCACAAGTAGATGGAAAGATATTAACACTTAATGGTTCTTTTGTTGCAAATATGCTTTCTGTTGACAGTGAAGGTGATAACCCTAAAATGATATGGAATGGTAAAGACAGCAGCGGTAAAGTTGTTCCGTCCGGAATATATATTTACCAAATAGAAGCAGAAGGTAAAGTATTTAACGGAACAGTAGTAGTGGCAAAGTAACTACGATTAAAAGATTTAAGATTAAAGATTCAGGATTAAAAGGATTGATAGTAGCCGCAGAGCAAAGCTCTGCTTCAGTAACTATGTAGTGGCAGACCTTGGTCTGCCTAATAATAAGAAATTGAAAGATTAAAAAAATATGAACAAAAATTTTAGCCATATATTAAATTCTTTAAAAGCCATTAAAAAGTGGCAAAGGATAGCTCTGTTCTTACTTTTAATCTTTAATCTTCAATCTTCAATCTTCAATTATGTTTTCGCTGCTTTCGACGACATTGCTCCCGGGATAAGACCTGCATCTATGGGAGGTGCTTTTACGGCTATTTCTGATGATTCTAATGCTATATTTTATAATCCTGCAGGACTTTATCTTATAAAAAACAATGAATTTAGTGCATCATTTGGCAGGCTTTATTATGGACTTACAGATAACTCGAATATTTCGGATTCGGTTATATCATACATAAATCCATTTGGAGAATATGGAACTGTCGGTATGGGAATTAGAACAATTTCACTTTCAAGTTTATACTCCGAGAAAATGATATTATTTTCATATGGAATTAGGATAAAACCAAAATTGGGGATTGGCTTGACTATGAAGTCACTTTCCCATAAATTTGGTGCTGACGACTATACAGAAAATGCTATTAGTGATGAT
Organism: Elusimicrobiota bacterium; assembly: GCA_028718185.1. NCBI lineage: Bacteria > Pseudomonadati > Elusimicrobiota > Elusimicrobiota bacterium. Next base: position 14,919 of record JAQUMH010000009.1, on the reverse strand, counting down.
GGAACATCACTTTCAGGACCTGACCCTGTTTTTTCGCAAGGGAAAAGCAAATCAAAACTTTCAGCAGATTTTGGGATTTTTTACAGACCGGCATCAAAATACAATCTTGGACTGGCTATTCAAAACTTTAATTCACCCGATATTGGTTTGCAGGAAAGTGATAAAGTTGAAAAAACCGTCAGGTTAGGTTTTGCCTATATACCGAAGACAGCAAGTTTATCGCTCGAAGTATTGTCAAAAGCAAGTGATACAGATTTTATTGCAGGATTTGAAAAGTATTTTTCAGAAAGACTTCTTGCGTTAAGAGGTGCCTTGACTTTCGGCAGCAGGGACTTACGAAGATTGAGTGTCGGGTTAGGTATAAATCAGGCAAAATATAAAGTTGATTATGCATTTATCTTTCCTCTTGTAGGGATAAATAATACATATGGAAGCCATAAAATATCTGTTTCTTTTATGTTTGGTCCATTACCTAATGTTAAACAACTAAAACCTGAGTTTCCCGGGGAAGTGGCAGAAGAGGAAAACGTGGAAGAGGAATTACCTAAAAATATAGTTACCGAAGAGAATAAACGTGCTGCTGAACTTATGATGAAAAATGTCCAGGAAGCTTATAGGAAAGGATTGTATTCAAGTGCAGATGAAAATATAACAAGAGTACTTGAGTTAAACCCTGAACATCAGGGTGCAAAAATGATTAAGAAGAAAATAAAGTCAATAGCTTCTGTTCTTTCTGAAAAAACCGACATGGAAAAAGCATCTCGTATTATTAGAAAAGGGATAACTGCATATATAGAGAATAATCCTACTCTTTCTTTTAATGCGATAAAATACGCCACTGAATTATTACCGGATGATTTGGCATTACAGCAATTGTATGATTTGATATCTAAGGAATTCCCTGATGTTGCATCTAAAGAAGAGTCAATTCCCGGTCTAAATCTTGTTGGTATGAAACTTCAGAAGGCACTTGAAAATATTTATGAAGGCAAATATGTCCAGGCTATTTCAGAATGTAACACCGTTTTAGATTTAGAGGAAGACAATGTTTTAGCTTTAATGCGGCTTGGTTCTGCTTATTGGGCAATCGGCAGTGTTGAAAAAGCTAAATCAGTGTGGAAAATAGGATTAAAATTAGAACCTAATAATAAACAAATATCGGAATTTCTTGCAGGGGAAGCAACAGTTCCAAAAGTAGAAAAGTTGGGAGAGAAACCGTTGATTAGGAAATATGTTGTTCTGAGAGGAGATTCTCCTCAAAGTCTTTCAGTGAAATTCTACGGGAATAAAACAAGTTGGGGTAAAATATACGAAGCAAATAAAGATAAACTCCCTAATCGCTGGTCTCTCGTTGTCGGTCAGGAATTGGTAATTCCATAGAGTTGACAAAAAGCGGTTAAAAAAGTAAAATTGAGTGTGGCAAAGGCGTCTGAAGTCCCTGCCCGCCAAAGATTCAGTGGAGGGCGAAGTCCGATGTCCAATGTCGAAAGTCAAGTATGTAGCGGCAGAGTCCCGCACAACAAATATGCGGGACCTACGGTTCCACACTGCTTCCGTAATTATGTAGCCGCACCGCCTTGCGGTGCCCTAATAAAATACGCCAAAGGGCGGGTATTAAAATAAAATGATAAATATCTTACTTAAGCAAAAAAATAGAAATTGGAAAATATCCGCGATTATTTTTTTGCTTCTTGCTTCATGCTTCATGATTCATGATTTTAGTCACGGAGTAGATAATAATATTGACCGTGAAAAACTCACATTAGAGACAAATATTGAAAAAAGAATAACAGAAGCACTTTCAAAACTTTTAAGTTCTCAGGATTTCATCGTTATAGTTAATATAGAACCGATTGTTGAACAAGCAGGTAATTTAAAAGCAGGAGAGCAAATGCAGATAGAACAACTGCAGGTTCAGGAACCCAGGAAAACAACTAAGGATTATATTCTGCCGGGTGTCCCGACAAAGAAAAATCTTGGAGAACAGGAAAACATACAACAATCTCCTGTTCAGGTAATAATGCCTTCTGCTAACAGAGAATCCGATGTTTTAAGGCAATTTATAAAAAAAATAACAATTATAATTAAATTTGATAAAAATGTTCCGGAAGGTATTGTTTCAGAAGCTAAAAAAGTAATAACAGGGCTTGTTGATATCAACGTTGATAGAGGTGATACGTTATTAGTTGAAAAAACTGAATTTTATAAAAAGCAAACATATTGGTGGCAGGCTTTTTTGAATTTACAATCAATGATTTGGTTTATGGGAATTATGCTTTTTGCTTTTTTCTTATTTGGTCCGCTCAATATATTTTTTAAGCATCTTTTAAGGACGCTCGCTGTAAAACCGCCGCCGACACAACTTCAGATGCCGGAAAATATGGTAAACCGGCAACCACAACAGCAATCTTCCGGCGGTGGTGGTGGTATGAGTGGTAACTTGATAATGTCGCTTGATGACAGTAAGTCAGTAAGACCCAGTCTTTTTCCGTTCATAAGTGAAGGAAATATAAAAAATCTTGCTTATCTTTTAAAAGATGAAACACCGGATAGGATTGCTCTCGTTTTAAGTTATTTAAGAAGAGATTGGGCGTCTTTTGTTATGTCGCAATTAGCTCCGGAAATACAGGCAAGGGTTGCAATGGAACTTGTAAATGTAAAACAACTTGAGCCTGATGATGTGGAAATGATGGAATTAGAGCTTAAAAAGAAAATTGACTATTTAATAGGCGGTACTGCTCAGGTTATAGAATTATGTGAAAGATCAGATAAAAAAACCCGTGAGAATATTTTATCTTCTCTTACGTTATCAAATCCCGAATTAGCGGCACATGTTAAATCACAGCTTCTTGATATAAATGATTTATATTTTATTGACCCTACAGAATTAAGAACGGTTTTCAGAGAGATTCCGCTTCCGTCATGGGCAATAGGGCTGAAAGCAGCAAAAGATGTTACCCGTGAGAAAATCCTGAAAATGCTGCCTTCCGGAGCTGCTGAAATGTTAAAGCAGGAAATAGACCTTAATCAAATGGTTTCTCCGGTTAAGATTGATGAAGAAGAGAGAAAGATTATAATGACAATGCGAAAACTTAGAGATGAAGGAAGAATTACGATTGTAAAGACCGAAATAATAGAAGAAAATGTTTCAAATGTAGCAAAACATGAGTTAGAACCGGAAACTAAATCAGATGCGGATGATATGAAAACTGAAACCAGAGATGAACGGCTTGCAAGAATAAAAGAACGATTAAAAAAAGAGCGAGGAGGTTAGAGACAATTGAAGATTGGAAGATTAAAGAAGTAAGAATCTTAAATCTTTGATTGGTTAATTACTATGGATATTTTAACATTACTTGGTCTGGCTATGGGAGTTGGAACTGTTTATATAGTGATGCAGCATGGTGGGATTATGAATATAATTTTTGATAAGTATGCTGCTATACTTGTTTTTGGAGGTACTTTTGCTTCAACACTCATTTCAGTTCCATATGCACAGTTAAAAAGTTCGATAAGAGCTTCATTTTTTACTATTTTTTCTTATAAGACTAAACAGCGTCCGGAAGTAGTAATAAATACATTGATAACTCTTTGTGAAAAATCAAAACGAACTGGTATTGATTCATTGCAGGATGATATTTTAAAAATGGACGATAGATTTTTAAAAGAAGGTTTCCATCTGTTAATTGACGGGCTCTCGCCTGATTTAATCAGAGATAATCTTGAAACAGAAATCGTTTTTGTTCGCAGGAGACACAGTGCAAACTCTTCTGTTTTTAGGACTATGGGGGCATATGCACCTATATTTGGACTTTTAGGAACCCTTATCGGAGTTATTCAGGTATTGAAAAATCTTGCTGACCCGAAAACAATGGGTGCTTCAATGGCTATTGCAGTAACAGCGACATTTTATGGAATATTTTCCACTAATTTTATTTTCTTACCGATTGCATCGAAACTTAATGCACTTTCCGAAGCCGAAATTCTCGTAAAAGAGGTTATGATTGAAGGGATTCTTTCCATTCAATCCGGCGACATACCTTTAATTTTAAGAAGAAAATTGGAAGCATATCTTGCGTATAGAATGAGAAAAAAATAAAATTCGCAAATAGATTGCTTCATTATCCCAAGCATCGTGAATCCCTCGCAATGACTAAAGAGAGTGTCATTGCGAACCTGCCTGGCGGTAGGCAGTCCGAAGGTGAAGCAATCTCAAAAATTAACTTTATATGCGAAAAATATTTCAAATAAGAGATTTTGGAGATGATAGCGATCAGAGTTCTTCATCTATATGGTTGATTATCTACTCCGACCTTATGACAAACCTTATGCTGTTTTTTCTTATGCTTTGGGGACTATCACAATCTTCATTTGAAACATATACAGAAGCTACAAAATCGATTCAGGAAAGAATAACAAAACAAAAAGTAGAAGCAGTAAAAGAAGAACCAAAGTATGAAGTAAAAGAAGAAAATGTACCGGAAAACTTCAGAGCGGTAACAAAACCGAAATCTGATTTGGAAGGTATACGGATAGTTTTCAATGCGCCGATTTTTTTTGATTCAGGGAAAGCGGATTTGAAATCATCTGCAACAGAAACACTATCAGAACTTGCAAGTTGGCTAAATGATGTACCATATACTGTTATCGTTGAAGGACATACAGACAATACACCTATAACAAAAAGATATTCGTCAAATTGGGAATTATCTATAGATAGAGCAAGAAGCGTAGTAATATTTTTACAAAATAAAGGTATAGATCCGAAACGATTGGTTCTTGCGGGATATGGTGAACATCAACCGCTTTATCCAAATGATACTGAAGAACACAGGCAATTAAACAGGAGAATAGAAATCAACATTGTTTATTGGGAAAAATAGTTGATTTTTTGAAACAACATGTGATGTTGTCATTCCATGCTTGACATGGAATCTGGTAGTTGCACCATCTTAAGGTGCTTAATAATCAGAGGATTATATGGCAAGAAAATCTAAATCAATCCTTTTTGGAAGAAGATACGGTGAATCAGCAGAAGTAGATCCTAATCTTTGGATAGTGTCATATGGCGATCTTATGACCAATCTGATGATATTTTTTCTTATGCTTTTTGCGCTTTCTTCAATTAAGCCGAAAACTGTTATAGAAAAGGAAGATGAACAGAAAATACTTGTAAAAAACCTTGAGAAATATGGAGCTGTTACTGTTTCTGCTGAAAAGATAAATGTAACATTACAGCAGGATATAATATTCAAAGCAGGGAGTGCAGAATTAAAGTCCGGATTTACAGAAGTTCTTGCGGAGGTTAACAAGTTTATAAATGATAATACCGGTACTATTATTGTATCAGGGCACGCAGATGCAGTACCGCTGAATAGAGGTAAATATAAAGACAACTGGTATCTTTCTGCAGAAAGAGGATGGAGTGTTGCAAATGAACTTATAAAAAGTGGTATTGACCCTAAACGATTTCAAATTCGCGGTTATGGTGAATTTCATCCGGTAGCGGGAAATGATACTGAAGAAGGTCGTGCAAAAAACAGAAGAATAGAAATGACAATAGTAAGAACAAATATGAAAGAGACCGAAAGATTTATTTACTATAAAACCGTTGATGTTGAAAATATTTCTGAAATATCAAAAAGATTTTTTGGAAACGAGACTTATTCACAGCAAATTCGCGAATTAAATAAAGAAAAAATAGACACTAACGGAAATATCCCGAAAGGAACAGAAATATTAGTACCATACAATCCGGCACGCGCGAATTGACGCGAATAAGAAAGTCGCGAATAAACCCGAGTATTTGTGATGACTTATTCGTGAGATGTTATAAAATTCGTGACAATTCGTGCTTCCGAACGAAGTGAGGATATGACTCTTTATCTTATCGACGGAAATGCTTATATTCACAGGGCATACCACGCTATAAAAAATCTTACAACTTCTAAAGGTGAATCAGTAAATGCTGTTTATGGTTTTACCCGGATGTTGCTTAAAATACTAAAAGAACACAATCCGGATTACCTTGCAGTATGTATGGATTATCCTGCCCCGACATTCAGGCATAAAGAGTTTTCAGAGTATAAATTAAACAGAAAAGAAACCGACTTGGAACTTAAAAACCAGTTTCCGTTCATAAAAGAGATTATATCTGCATTAAATATTACAATTTACGAAAAAGAAGGTTTCGAAGCTGACGACCTGATTGCAACCATTTCACAAAAAGCAGAAAACAATGGATTAGAAGTAGTGATTGTTACCGGTGATAAAGATGCTCTTCAGCTTGTCAATAAAAATATAAAGGTTCTAAATGAACCGAAAAATATTCTTTATGATAAAGAAGAGGTTATTAAAGGTTGGGATATTATGCCGGATAATATAACGGATTTTTTGGCTTTAGCAGGTGATTCTTCTGATAATATACCCGGAGTACCCGGGATAGGCGAGAAAACGGCAATAAAACTTATAAAACAATGCGGGAATATTGAAAATATTATAAAAAATTGTAGTCAAATTGACGGAAAGTTGGGATTGCTTGTTAAAAAACACTCGGAATCGGCGATACTTTCTAAAAGACTTGCAACGCTGGTAAAAGACATACCGATAAATATTGATTTTGAAAAATTAAAACCACAAAGTCCTGATAATTCAAGACTTCTTAATATATTAAAGCGGTTGGAATTTTATTCTCTTATAAAGTTACTTGTTAAGGAGGGGACATCTGCCAGAGAAATTAAATATGAAACAATTTTAACAGAAGAGGAACTTAAAAAATTAGCCGGTTATCTAAATACAAAAAATGAGTTCTCATTTAATTTTGCTTTAACCACTGATAAGTTAGTGGTTGGGTTAGCTATATCTGCTAAAAAGGAAGAAGGATTCTACATACCTATCGGGCATAGAACACTTACGTCTTGCAATCAACTGCCGATAGAAATCGTTAAGAACTACCTAAAATCATTCTTCGAAAACAGCGGTATTGTAAAAATTACCCATAATTTGAAATCTCAGATTGAAGTACTTGAAAAATTAAATATTTTTGTTTCTGATAAATATTTTGATACATCTATTGCATCATATGTTTTAAACCCGTCTCAGAAAAACAATTCGTCAGAAGATGTTTTTATAGAACAACTTGGAATAGTTCTTCGTAACCCCGGCGAGAAAGAAAAAAATACTTTTAAGGATAATGTGGAGAACATTGAGATTGATGAAGCGAAAAATATATTTTGTGAAAGTTCTGATTTTATTATGCAATCAAAACAAGTACTTGAAGAAAAACTTGCCGGCAAAAAATTGCTCCCGCTTTTTTGGGATATCGAAATGCCTTTGGTTAATATCTTATATATGATGGAAAAGAGCGGGATTCTGATGGATGAAGAATATTTTAAAAAATTATCTTTGGAATTTTCCGATAAACTTAAAGAATATGAAAAAGTAATTTATTCTCTTGCGGGAGAAGAATTTAAAATAAACTCTCCCAAACAATTAGCATATATACTTTTTGATAAGCTTGGATTAAATCCTGTCCGGAAGACTAAAACAGGTTATTCTACCGACGAGGAAGTTTTGCTGACTCTTGCTCAGACAAACGAACTTCCGAAAGTTTTATTAAATTATCGCGAAATATCAAAGCTCAAGTCAACTTTTGTAGATGCTCTTATAGAAAAAATAAATCCCGAAACAAAACGGTTGCATACGTCTTTTAATCAAACTGTTACTTTGACAGGGCGATTATCGTCTTCAGAGCCTAATCTGCAGAATATTCCGGTGAAAACGGAATTGGGAAAAGGAATAAGGCGCGGATTTATTACTGATAAGAAATTCATATTTGCATCTTTTGATTATTCACAGATTGATTTGAGAGTATTAGCACATGTAACCAAAGATATAACACTGTGTAATGCGTTTAGACAGGGAGAGGATATTCATACAGCTACTGCTGCTGAAGTTTTTGGATTGAAAAAAGAAGAAATTACAAAAGAAATGAGAAATCGGGCTAAGGGAATAAATTTTGGTATTGTTTATGGACAACAAGCGTATGGGTTGTCACAACAACTTGATATCTCACCGCGAGAAGCACAGACTTACATTGACCAGTATTTTGAAAAATACAAAGGTGTGAAAAAATGGATTTCAGAAACAATTGCTAAAGCTAAAGAGACAGGTTTTGTATCAACGCTTTTAGGCAGAATAAGATATTTACCGGAAATAAAGAGTCAGAACCAGCAGATTCGTGGTTTTGCTGAAAGGACTGCTGTAAATACACCTATACAAGGAACGTCGGCAGATATAATAAAGGTTGCAATGATAAAAATATATGAAAAATTAAAAAAACAGAATTTGCTGGATAAATGCAAAATGTTGTTGCAGGTGCACGATGATTTGTTATTTGAAATTACTGAAGGATTACTGCAACAATATTTGCCCGTTATAAAATCAGAGATGGAAAATGCCGTAAAACTGGATATCCCTGTTATTGTTGATGCAAAAGTAGGTAAAAACTGGGCTGATTTAAAAGAACTTAAAAATTAACAATTGGGGACGGTCCTTAAAGGAGGATAAAAATGGGAAGATTAGCAAGATTTAATCCTTCTAATTCATATTTTCACATAGTGTCAAGAGGTAACAACAGGCAAAAAGTATTTATTGAAGATGAAGATTATGAATTTTTTCTAAGAATCGTAGAGAAATGTATTGAAAAATTTAAATGGAAAGTCCATCATTATGTTTTAATGAATAATCATTACCATTTAATTATTTTTAATAGCGAACACGGAAATCTAAGTGATGGTGTAAAATATCTGAACCAATCTTATGTACAGTATTTCAGAAAAAAGTATGGTGGTTGCGGGCATTTGTGGCAAGATAGATTCAGAAGTTTTGTTGTTGAAAATGGAATATATCTTCTTGAATGCGGTAGATATATTGAACTAAATCCAATTCGGGCTGGGTTGGTAAAAGATGCCAAAGAGTATAAATGGAGTAGTTATATGTTTTATGCTTTTACAAAAAGTAATGTTTTAGTACAGCGATCACCAGAATACATTGGTTTATCGGAAAATATTTTTAATCGTCAAAAATTATATATAGAGTTTATAAAGGATGGATTAAGGGAAAAAAGGGATATAAAAAGAAATTTTAGGAACGGTTATTATGGAAGTAAAGATTATGGAGATAAACTTAAATTTGTTGGACTTACAGGTAAAGGTTGGAAGCCTGGGCAAAAAATAAGAAATAATAACGGTTGAATTGAGGACCGTCCCCAATCGCAAAATGATAAATAAAATTAATTATAAAACAAGAGTGATAGGACTCACGGGTGGAATTGCATCCGGAAAGACGTTAGTTTTAAATTACTTTAAAAAGTTAGGCATAAAAACTATTTCCTGCGACGATATTGCTAAAAAAGTATATTACTATACAGATGTCCAGGTAAAGATAAAAAAACTTTTTGGGACGTTAAACAGAAAAGAAATCGCAAATATAATCTTTTCTAATAGCAGGAAAAGAAGACAACTGGAAAAAATCATGCATCCAAAAATACTTAAAGAACTTAATTTTCAATCTTCAATCTTCAATCTTCAATCTTCAATTGTTGTTGATGTGCCTCTTTTATATGAAGCAAAGATCCAGAATATGTTTGATAAAATTATTGTTGTTTATTGTAAAAAAAGCCAGCAGATTGAAAGATTATCTAAACGTGATAATATTTCCAAGAAGGAGTCTTTAAGAAGAGTTAATTCACAGATAGTTCTTATTGAGAAAGCAAAAATGGCTGATTATATAATAGATAATTCAAAAGAGATGTTAAAAACAAAAAAACAAGTTAAAAGGTTAAAAGACGAACTATTTAAATTAGGGTTTAGTCCGATATAAACGAATAATTCGCGATAATATGCCTTAGATTCGCACTAATTCGCGTTCCCGAACGAAGTGAGGGTTATGACAGAGAAAATATTAATTGTGGATGATGATACGGAGTTCAGGAAAGAACTTAAGGATTACCTTGAAGAATATGAAGTAGTAGATGTCGGTAATGGCGAAGATGCTTTAAAAATACTTAGAAAACCAAACGAAGTAGACCTGGTTATTTTAGATGTAATGATGCCTGGTTTAAATGGTTTAGAAGTTTTAAGGGAAATTAAGAAAATAGATGCTGCTTTGGGTATTATTATTTTAACCGGTTATAGTTCAAAAGATGTAGTAATTGAAGCGTTAAAAGGACGGGCAGATGATTTTTTAGAGAAACCGTTAGATATAAACAAAGTAAAAGAAACTGTTGAGAAAGTGTTAGAAATTAAAAAAAATGCTGAAGACATAGAGATTATTAGCGTAAAAGATAAGATTGCGAAAGTAAAACGTTTTATTGAAAGGAACTGTTGTAAAAAAATATGCTTAAATGATGCAGCAGATATGATTTGTTTAAGTCCCAAGTATTTAAGCAGGATATTTAAAGAGAATACCGGGAAAAGTTTTAGCCAGTATAAAATAAGAAAAAAAGTAGAAAAAGCGAAGAAATATTTGTTTAAAAATGATTATAATGTAAACCAGATTGCATATAAATTATGCTATGAAAATGCAGAATCCTTTATAAGGCAGTTCAAAAGATTTACTAACTGTACTCCCACAGAATATAGAAAAAAATATAAAATAGTAAAAAAAGGGACCGGGATTTAAAAATATGATTATTCGAAAAGAATTAGAAAATAAATTTACAAAAACTGATGAAAGTATTAAGCAGATTGCCGAATTAATTAATATGTGGATTTGGGAAACAGATGTTAATGGTTTATATGTTTATTCAAGTCCTGCAGTTGAAAGAATATTTGGTTTTAAGCCTGAAGAGATTGTTGGTAAAAAATATTTTTACGATTTTTTCGTGGCCGATAGAAAAAAAGAATTAAAAGAATACTTATTTAAAATTTATAATAATCGGGAATCTTATATTGATTTTGTTAATTATAATTTAAGCAAAAATGGTAATATAATTGTTTTAAAAACAGCTGGTATGCCGGTTTTAGATGAAAAAGGTGCTTTGTTGGGTTATCATGGAGTATCTATTGATATTACTAAACCCAAACAAGCTGAAGAACGATTAATAGAATTGAATGAATGTTTTCTTGGTTTTTCGTCAAATCCTTTAGATAACATTAATCGTCTTATTAGTTATGTTGGAAAACTTTTTAATGCTGATTGTGCACTTTATAATCGTTTAGATAAAGGAGTGCTTCGTTCATTAGGTCAATGGCATACACCGCCGGATTTTAATCCCGTTGACAAGCCGGACGGACATATTTGCTATGATGTAATTAAAAATGTCGCGAATGATGTTTTCGTTATACGCAATCTGCCTGAAACCCACTATGCTAAAACTGATCCAAATGTTATCCGATATAAGCTGCAGACATATATTGGTATAGCGGTAAAATTTAATAAAAAATCTGTTGGTTCATTATGTATTGTTTGTCAGCGAGATGTTATTCCTACCGAAAACGAAAAGAAACTTTTAGAAATTGTTGCGCTTGCAATTGGAATAGAAGAAAGTCGAAGGTATGTAGAAGTATCATTATTGGAAAGTGAACAGAAATTCAGAACTATTGCTGAATATTCACCTAATATGATTTTTATCAACAAGCAGGGTAAAGTGGTATATGCAAACAAAAGATGTGAAGAGATTATTGGATATAAAAAAGATGAGTTGACTTCTCCGGATTTTGATTTTCTGACTTTAATCGCGCCGGAATCAAAAGAATTTGTAATGAAATCTTATAATAATCATCTGAATGGCAAAGAAGTCGGTACGTATGAATATCAGATTTTTACTAAAAAGGGAAAAATAATCCCGGTAATAATTGCAACAAAAATAATAAAATATGAAGAAGGAAATGCTGTTCTCGGGATAATAACCGATATTACTGAACGTAAGAAAATAGAGCAAATATTAAAAAATGATAAAGAAAAAATTGAATATATTGCCAATAAAAGAGTTGGAGAGCTGGTAAAAATTAAAAAGAAATTAACTGAGGTAAAACGTCTTTCTGATATAGGTACACTTGCGGCAACGGTTGCACATGAACTGCGTAATCCTTTGGGAGTTATCAGATTAGCGATTTATAATATGAGTAAAAAAAATACTAATAAATCGCTGGAGAGTCACATTGTCAATGTAGAAAAGAAATTAATGGAGTCTGAACAGATAATAAACAATCTTTTAAATTATTCAAAATTGAAAATTCCGAATTATGGGAAAGTTCGGATTTATGATATATTAAAAGAAAGTATTTCTTTTACGAAAAAAATATTTTGTAAACAAAATGTTACGGTCGTTGAAAAGTTTAAATCTCTTAAATTAAAATATATTGATGCAGATTCTTATCAGATATCAGAAATATTAAATAATATTTTAAGTAATGCATATCAATCTGTCGTAGATAAAAAAGGAAAAATAGAAGTAGCTGCCAGGCTTGTCAAAAAGGAGTTTATCGTTTTAACTATCAGTGATAATGGTGTAGGTATAGATGAGAAAGATATTGAAAAAGTATTTGACCCATTTTTTACTAAAAAGCCCAAAGGAACGGGACTGGGACTTACAATATGTAATGAATTAGTTAATCTTCATAATGGTGAAATAAAAATTCAGAGTACAAAAGGTAAAGGAACAGTTCTTACTTTAAAAATACCAGTCAAAAAAAAGAATTAATCCTGCTATTTCTGAAAAGTTCTTTAGAAAGGTTGGGTTATTCTCGCCGAAATCTAATAAAACTCGTTTATTTTCATGGTGGAATAAAGTCAGAAAAAAGTGGAATTTGCCACTTGACAGGTTTTTTTGAATTAGGTATAATTACTGAAAAGAGCTTTTTTTCAAGGTTGCATCTAAAGAATCAAAATTATAAAAAGTTAATTCAGTATGTATGAATTGTAATTTGTCAACATTTTGTGGCGGGTTGTTAAGGGGATGAAAGAAATGAGTACATTTGGTATTTTTTTTGTTGGATTAGCATTAACACTTAATTTTGCTTTTCCAAGTTCTAAAAGTAAAAATTTTAATTATTGGTTTGAAAAAGGACTTAATTCTGTAGATAGTAAAAGTCAAATAGAGTGTTATACACAGGCGATTAATAAGTGGGAGGATTCTTTTGGAATAGAAAACAAGGTAAAGGTATATTATAATCGTGGTTTAGCATTTGCTTCTTTATCTTCACTTAATGATGCCATAAACGATTATACTACAGTAATTATGTTAAATCCAAAATATGCTGATGCGTATGCTATGCGGGGAAATATATATTATCGCAAAAAGATGTGTAATGAAGCAATAAGTGATTATAACAAGGCAATTGAATTGAATCCTAATTTTTCAGGAGCATATAACAATAGAGGTGTTGCTTATGATGATATTGGTTTATATAGTGAAGCTATTATAGATTACAATAATGCCATTTCATTAAAACCTAATTATGCAAATGCTTATCATAATCGTGGAATTACATATTATAAAAAAGGACAATATGTTGAAGCAAAAAACGATTTTGAAAAAGCAAAAAATAACGGTTATATATATTTGCAAGATGTTGTAGTAAAATCCTCGCCGAAATAATTTTTAGTATCAGAGTTTCAATGATACATGCGAATGTACGCGAATAAATTAGAGTATTTGTGATGACTTATTCGTGAGATGTTATGAAATTCGTGACAATTCGTGTTTCCGAACTAAGTGAGGGTTATTATGAATAAGAAAATAATGATAGTAGATGATGATAAGGAGTTTTTGGAAGAACTAAAGGAAGTGTTGATTTTAAGCGGCTATAAGGTAGAAGTCAGTGATGGTGCTGCTTTTGCTTTTGAGATGATAGATACAGCAAAACCGGATATTATATTATTAGATCTTAATATGCCAAATAAAAGTGGATTTGAAATTGCAACTGAATTAAAATATTCTCCTAAGTATAAAAATATTCCGGTAGTTGCTATCAGTGGTTTTGCAAAAGATGAGCATTACATTTCTTTGATGGATATTTGTGGTATAAAAACATGCCTTGAAAAACCGCTTAATCCTTTAGAAGTAATTGCTAAAATAGAAGGATATTGATTTGTTGTATCATCAATATTTTGTATTATTAATTTGTTGTATCATCGATTCTTTGTATTATCGATATTTTGTATCGTTCCGCTCATTTGATTCAACTGGTATAAGCTTAATACGGAATTTATTTTTTTTATTTTTTCCAAAGTGAGAAGAAAATTATTTTAAAAAAGGGTTATTAATAATATGAAAATAATGGATTTTTTATCTAAAGATTGTATATTATCTGAATTAAAAGGGAAAACAAAGGCAGAAGTTATTCTGGAACTTGTAAATATCCTGGCAAAAAATAAACTTACTAAGAGTGTTGATAAAACTATTGAAGCTATCATGAAAAGAGAAAGTACGGGTTCTACCGGGATTGGTCAGGGTGTTGCTATCCCGCACGCTAAAAGTGATAGTGTTTCTAAAATTGTAGCTTCATTAGGAATATCAAAAACAGGTATTGATTTTGATTCTTTAGACGGAGAACCGGTATATATAGTGTTTTTAATGGTAACGCCGCCTGATTCAACAAGTGAGCATTTACAGGCAATTGCTAAAATTTCATGTCTTTTAAAAAACAAACTATTCAGGCAGTTAATAATGGATGCACAAACGTCACAAGATATTATAAAAATAATAGAAGATGCAACGAATGCAACAAATGTCCAAAATCAGAAAGATTAGAAGTGTAAGTTATTAATTAAAAATCTATTTATAGTTGGGGGAAAGTATGTCGCAGGATTCATCGCCATCATCAAAGAGAGGAAAGAAATATGCAGTAAAATTTACAGGTGATGAATATACTTTGCCTGATTTTTACGGAGAAGACAGGTTGGTAATATTGG